>DATHOW010000171.1:0-30620 GCA_035484495.1 Bacteroidia bacterium
AAGAATGAATATTTCATCCACAAGTATAAATAGACCGGTTCTTGCCATTGTAATGAGCCTTATCATACTATTATTTGGTGTGATAGGATACAAGTTTCTTGGTGTGCGTGAGTTCCCCGCAATTGACCCGCCCATTATTACGGTTAAAACAAGCTATACAGGCGCCGCTGCCGAGGTAATCGAATCGCAAATAACTGAGCCTCTTGAGAGTGTTATTAATGGCATTGATGGTATCCGCACTATTTCATCAACTAGCGCACAAGGTGTTAGTAGCATTACAGTTGAGTTTAATTTAGGTGCTAATTTAGAAAGCGCTGCTAACGATGTACGCGATAAAGTATCGCAAGCGGTACGTTTGTTGCCGCAAGACATTGATGCTTTACCAACCGTAACCAAAGCTGATGCTAATAGTGATGCTATTGTAAGTATGACCATACAAAGCAGCACGCGCTCTATCTTAGAGGTAGACGATTATGCCGAAAATGTTTTAGTAGAAGGCTTACAAACTATACCGGGAGTTAGCACTATACAAATATGGGGGCAAAAAAAATATGCTATGCGTTTGTGGATGAATCCGGAAAAGTTAGCGGCATACGGCTTAACTCCTTTAGATATACAAAAAGCACTTGCAAGCGAAAACTTAGAAGCCCCTTCTGGTAAAGTAACAGGTCGTAACAACGAATTAATTGTGCAAACCAAAGGTCGTTTAAATAATGTGGACGATTTCGAAAATTTAATTTTAAAAACCAACAACACACAAATAGTTCGCTTTAAAGATGTTGGGCGTGTTGAGCTAGGACCTGAAAGCTATGAAACAGCGTTAAAAATTGGCGGTGTAAACATGATTGGTTTGGGCATTGTGCCTCAGCCGGGTGCAAACTATATTGATATTGCTGATGAGTTTTATAAGCGGATGGAAAAAATTAAAAAAGAAATCCCTAAAGATTATAAAATAGACATTGCTTTAGATAACACCAAATTTGTACGCAAAGCTCTTTCAGAAGTAGAGGAAACTTTAATCATCGCTATTATTTTAGTAGTATTAATTATCTATTTGTTTTTTCGCGATTGGGTTATTGCGTTCCGCCCGCTTATTGATTTGCCCGTTTCGTTAATTGGCGCCTTTTTTATTATGTATATTATGGGTTACTCTATTAATGTGTTAACGCTTTTAGCTATTGTGTTGGCAACCGGTTTAGTGGTAGATGATGGAATTGTTGTAACAGAAAATATTTACAAAAAAATTGAAGACGGCATGGACCCAGAAGAGGCTGCACACAAAGGGTCTAAAGAAATTTTCTTTGCGGTAGTTTCCACTTCTATAACTTTAGTAGCGGTGTTTTTACCTGTAATATTTTTACAAGGTTTTGTTGGGCAATTGTTCCGTGAGTTTGGTGTGGTTATAGCGGGTGCGGTACTTATATCAGCTTTTGTATCGTTAACACTTACACCAATGCTTAATGCAAAACTAGTAAGTAAAACGCATAAAAAAAGTAAGTTCTACGAAATGACCGAGCCTTTTTTTCAAGGATTGGAAGATGGATACTTTCAATCGGTAGGAAGGTTTTTAAACAGACGTTGGATATCGCTTGTTATTATTGGGGCATCGATAATAATGGGGATAACAATTTTTTTCTTCGTACCACAAGAATTAGCGCCACTTGATGATAGGGGTTGGTTACGCATTAACACTACGGCACCCGAGGGCACATCATTTGAGTATATGGATAATTTTATGGATAAACTTTCGAAAAATTTGGAAGATAGTATAAAGGATCAGCGGATGGTTTTATCTGTTACTTCGCCGGGCTTTTCAGGGGCCGGTGCTGTTAACTCGGGTTCTATACGTTTAATGATGAAAGACACCGCGAATCAGCGAACGAGGTCGCAACAAGAGTGGGCAGATTATGCAAGTAAAATAACCAAAAATATGCCCGAAGGAAAAGTGTTTGTGTCGCAGGAGCAAACTATTTCTGCCAGTGGTGGTCCGCGAGGTGGTTTGCCGGTGCAATTTGTAATAGAGGCTTCCAGTTTTGATAAACTAAAAAAGGTTATCCCTAAATTTTTAGATGAAGCCAACAAAAGCAATGTGTTTCAGGGAGTAGATTGTAATTTAAAATTTAATAAACCAGAATTGGATATTACTATTTTGCGTGACAAAGCAAAATCATTAGGTGTTTCTGTGCAAGATATTGCGCAAACCTTACAATTGGCTTTAAGCGGAAATCGTTTTAGTTATTTTGTAATGAACGATAAACAATATCAGGTAATGGGTCAGCTTGAAATGCCTTATCGCGACAAGCCTTCGGATGTTACATCATTATATGTGCGTAACGCAACCGGCGATTTAATTCAGTTAGATAATTTGGTAAAAGTAGAAGAGTTAAGTAACCCACCTCAGTTATATAAATACAACCGTTACGAAGCTGCAACTGTTTCTGCGGGCCTTGCACCCGGAAAAACTATTGCAGATGGAGTTAACGAAATGCGCAGAATTGCAAAAAATCAATTAGACGATACTTTTAGCACCGCACTTACTGGGCCTTCTCGCGATTTTGAGGAAAGCGGTTCTAACATTATGTTTGCTTTTGGCTTAGCATTAATTTTAATTTATTTAATTCTTGCTGCACAATTCGAAAGTTTTGTTGACCCACTTATTGTAATGTTTACGGTACCTTTAGCGTTGGCTGGCGCACTTTTATCGCTTTGGTATTTTAATCAAACGTTAAATATTTTTTCAGAGATAGGGGTTATTATGTTGGTTGGGCTTGTTACTAAAAACGGAATTTTAATTGTTGAGTTTGCCAATCAGTTAAAAGAACAGGGCTTACCAACCCGCGAAGCCATACAAAAAGCGGCAGCGGCACGTTTGCGTCCTATTTTAATGACAAGTCTTGCAACAGCATTAGGTGCGCTGCCAATTGCAATGTCGTTGGGTGCCGCTGCTAAAAGTCGTATGGGAATGGGAATTGTAGTTGTTGGCGGAATTATATTTTCACTAATACTAACCTTGTTTGTTATTCCGGCTATGTATTCTTATTTATCAAGAGGGCACAAAAAGAAATCGGCAAAAAACTATGAATTGGAAACTGTAAAGTCTACCTATGAAAAAACTGTATAACCTTATTCTTATATGTATTTGTTTAGTGGCTTCTTTGGCTAAGGGCCAGGAACTATTAAAATTAGAAGATGTAATTAAACTTACTGTTGAAAATAATTTTGATGTTCAGATAGCAAAAAACAACATACAGATTGCTAAAAACAACAATAATATTGGTTTGGTTGGCGGTGGTCAATCTACGGGGGGTACCGTGTCTGGCGGCTCTACAGGTATGTTGCCGCAAATTTCTGTATCAGCTGGTAGTCCGCAAAGTCCACTAGGTGTGGGTCAAACAATAAGTACATTACACTATTCAAATCCTGCATTAAACGTTAACGGACAAAAACTGACATCAACTAGTTACGCACCTTCTATTGTAGGTACTTGGTATTTTTTTGACGGACTAAAAATGTTTGCCACAAAAAAGAAATTAAATCGTAATGAAGAGTTAAGTAATCTTCAATATCGTCTTACGGTTGAAAACACTTTATTGGCAAGCCTAACGGCTTATTATCAAATGATTAGTATACAACAGTTTATTAAGTCATTAAAACTGTCTTTAGCTTTGGGAGATGATCAAAAAAAATTAGCTGATCAAAAACTGAAAGCAGGAACTGGATCTAATGTTGATGTTTTACAAACCCAAATTGACTACAACAACATTCAAGTACAAATTATACAACAACAAAACCTATTAAATGATCAACGCATTATTTTAAATAATCTTTTAAAACGCTCACCCGATGTTGATTTTACCGTACCAGACACTATTATTATGCAAACTAAGCCGGAATATCAAGTGGCCTTAGATAACACAGATAAAAACAACAACTCTATTTTAATAAGCCAAAAAAGTATTGATGTAGATGAATTAGGTTTAAAAGAATACAAAGCTAACCGCATGCCTAAAATTGGTGTTACAGGAAACTACTCGTTTCAACGTACAACTAACGATATAGGCTTGCAACGATTAAACCAAAATTATGGTTTTAACGCGGGGTTTATTTTTTCGTGGACACTGCTTAACAACCTTACCACACACACAGCCATTAAAAACCAATTAGTACAATTAAACTCCGATAATTTACGATTAGAGGCCTCTAGACTGCAGCAAAAAGCAAATTTGTACCAAGCCTATTTAAGCTTTCAAAACAACTTAAATATTATTGAAATTGAAAAGCAAAGTGTACAACTTGCCAATCAAAACCTTAGTATTGCAGCGCTTCGTTTTAAACAAGGTTTATCTAATTATATTGAGTACCGCACCGTTCAGCAAAGTTATGAAGATGCACAGTATCGGTTGTCTCAAGCTGCTTTTAGCACCAAAACAAGCGAACTTAATTACTTGAAGGCTCAAGGCTTATTGGTACACTAAGCATTTATTTTGATACACTAATTTGTTTCAGCATCTTTGTTTCATGGCTGGCATATACATACACATCCCTTTTTGTCGGAAAGCATGTTTGTATTGTGATTTTCATTTTTCTACTAATCTCGATAATAAGAAAAAACTGGTAGATGCCATTTGCACCGAAATAAAAAACAGAAAAAATTATTTAGAAAACAAAGCAGTTAACTCAATTTACTTTGGCGGAGGAACGCCAAGTTTATTAAGTCTTGAAGAACTTGCACAAATTTTATCTACAGTTAGTACAAATTTTGAGGTAAACGAAAAAGCTGAGGTTACTTTTGAATTAAATCCTGAAGACGCAGAAATAAACTATCTACGAGAAATAAAAAAATTAGGCGTTAACCGCTTAAGCATAGGTTTGCAAAGTTTTAATGAAGAAGAATTAAAATGGATGAACCGTGCGCATAATGCACAACAAAATTTTGACTGCATAAAAATTGCGCAGCGAGTGGGGTTTGATAATATATCAATAGATTTAATTTATGGCAGCAAATTTCAGACACCCGAAATGTGGCGTGAAACTTTGCGCACAGCTTTTAGCTTAAGCACACAACACATATCCTCATACAACCTTACAGTAGAAAGCAGGACTCAATTGCAACATCTTATTAAAGAGAAAAAAGAAAAAGAGGTGGATAGCGAAATGAGTTCGCAACTATTTGATATACTTATAGAGGAAATCGAAAAAAACGGTTTCAATCAATATGAGATTTCTAATTTTTGCAAACCCGGGTTTATGGCTGAACACAATAGCAATTATTGGAAGGGGTTGTCCTATTTGGGTGTTGGCCCTTCGGCACATTCTTATAATGGGGTTTCGCGTAGGTTTAATGTGCGAAGCAATGCGCAGTATATTCAAGCGACAGAAGGTGGCAAACCCTTTTATGAAGAAGAGATTTTAACGGCAAACGATAAGTATAACGAGTACATTTTAACCCGACTTAGAACTGAATGGGGTTGTGATGTACAGGAAATGCAAAAGAATTTTGGAGAAAAATATGTGGCGTATTTTTTTAATCAATTAGAGTGCTACAAACAAAAGAACTTTATCGATGTAAAACAAAACATTATAACTTTAACCAAGCAAGGAAAGCATTTTGCCGATGGCATAGCCTCTGATTTATTTTATACAAAGAAAGATGATAGCAACAATTACCTATAAACAAAAAACCTTTAGAGTTGATTTTTCTAAACCAATAGATATTTCATTGCCCGTATCAATTGGTGGGGTAAAGGCGTGGTACGTAAATGAGCCGATTATTGAGCCGGTACGAATGGGAGATTGGGTGGGTGAGGTAGCACAGGGTGGTTCGGTAAACTTTAAAAATATTACATTTAATCCACACGGGCATGGCACACATACTGAATGTGTAGGACATATTAGTAAAGAATTTTATTCGGTAAATAAAAGCCTGAGGCAATTTATGTTTATGGCAGAACTTATTACTGTTTTGCCTAAAGAGGCAAATGGCGATTTAATTATCACAAAAAAAATACTGGAAGATTTTCTGGAAGATAAAAATCCGGAAGCATTGGTTATTCGCACGCTTTCAAATAGTGAAGCAAAAACCCACAAAAACTATTCGAGTACCAACCCTGCTTATATCAACGAAGAAGCAATGAAGTACATTATAGAAAAAGGAGTTCAACATTTATTGTTCGACACCCCAAGTGTTGATAAGGAAGTTGATGGCGGCGCATTACTTGCCCACAAGGCTTTTTGGGAACACCCGCAAAACACCAATACACATCGTACTATTACAGAATTAATTTATGTGCCAAACACAATCTATGACGGAACGTATTTGTTAGATTTGCAGGTGGCGGCTTTTGAAAATGATGCAGCCCCGTCAAGGCCATTATTGTATAGAATAATAAACTAAATAATTCTTCTACCTAAAAATTTATTAATCCGAGAGCTTAATAATTGTAATTCCCTTATAGAACTCTGAATTTTATAAGTCTCTTCATCTGACAAAACGGTTCTTAATTGTTCATTCTTCTCCAATAATAATTTATAAATGCGTTTACTTTTATATATATGTAAATCATGAAAAACAGCTTTTTTAATATTATCGGTTTCGTGAGCTACCATTATATTATGTTTTTTCCCCCACCTCTCACTTAACTGATCGTTGCTGCTAATCAGGTTTATGGTAGTTTGCGCTAATTGAGGGTTTTTGTGTTTTACAAAATAATCGACATTAGGAATGTTCTCACCTTTTATTTGCAACATAAACTCATAGATAAACATTTGACAAGTGGAGTCCATAAAACTAAGCTCATCTTGCTCCAACTCATTTAAAATAAACTCAGCTACCGAAACCTCCGTTGTAACATTTTCGTTGTCTTCATTCAAATGTTGTATCTCAATTAAATTTGTTCCATATAGAAGAAGAAGGCGAACTAAATTTTTTTCTTGCTGTGCAAAGGGATTTAAATCGGCATCTAATAATTTTTGTAAATCATCTTTTACTTCCTGATTAGTGTTTTCAGAATAATTTTGTGCTTCAACGGGTGCCGCTTCAGGTTGAAAGTTTTTCTTTACAATTTTTTTATCTCGTGTGGCTTTTACTTGAAAAACCAATGTTTGTTCATCAACTTGTAAAATGTGGCTACACTCGGTAATGTATCCATTACGCGTAATGGCATCGGGTACAATAGCTATACTTTCTATAATGTCTTTTACGAGAGCTGCTTTTTTTACTGGCTCATGCCTGGCTTCCTCAAAAAGTAAATTGGTTTTAAACTTAATAAAATCAAGCGAGTTCTTTTTAATAAAGGCTCTTAAATCATCTCCACCAACTTTTTTAGAATAGGAATCAGGATCATCTCCATCCGGAAATAAAAGAACTTTTACGTTCATCCCTTCTTCCAAAATTAAATCAATTCCCCTAAAGCTGGCTTTAATACCAGCAACATCGCCATCGTATAAAATGGTAATGTTGTTAGTAAAGCGGTGTATCAAACGTATTTGGTCAACTGTTAATGATGTACCAGATGATGCCACCACATTTTCTATGCCCGCTTGGTGCATAGAAGTAACGTCGGTATAACCCTCTACCAAATAACAATTATCTTCTTGTGTAATTTGTTTTTTGGCAAAATACAAGCCATACAAAACTTTACTCTTATCGTAAATGTCGGTTTGTGGAGAGTTAATGTATTTGGCAAATTTTTTATCGCTGTTTAGTATGCGTCCGCCAAAACCAATAACCTTACCCGTTCCATTATGTATTGGAAAAATCACACGTCCTGTATATCTGTCAAAAATATCGTTGATGGTGATGGGTTGACCGTCAACATGCTTATCGGATAAAATAGATAAACCTGTTTTTACTAAATATTCTGGCTTGTAAGCCGCCGCAATGGCTGCTTTTGAAAAAGCCCTTCTATCTTCAAAAGAAAAACCAAGTTGAAACTTTTTAATTATATCATCGGTAAAACCACGTTCACGGAAATAACTTAAACCAACCGATTTACCCTCATCCGTGTTCCATAAATTATCGGTAAAATATTTTTGAGCGTAATTGGTAACTATGTACAGACTTTCTTTTTCAGTTATCTGCACCTTCTCTTCAGGCGTAATTTCCTTTTCTACAATTTCGATATTGTATTTAGCAGCTATGTACCGTAAAGCCTCGGGGTAACTAAGGCTTTCGTGTTCCATAATAAAGTTTACTGAGTTGCCCGCTTTACCACAACCAAAACACTTATAAATTCCTTTAGAAGGAGATACTGTAAACGACGGACTTTTTTCACCGTGAAAAGGACAAAGGCCAAGTAAGTTGGCGCCGCGTTTTTTTAGGGTAATAAAATCGCCCACAACATCTTCAACGCGTGCAGTTTCAATAATTTTATCTACGGTATCTTTTGGTATCAAGGGGTATCAAAGATAAGCAATCCTAGTTTTTCACGGAAACTTTTGCTTTTATATTATAAAAGCGGCAAAACAGCTGATTATCCTCATTTTCAGGGTCGGAATATAGAAGGGCTTGGTTGGTTAAGTCAGCGTCTGGAAACGCTTGAATTGTAACTACTTGATTATTTGGTTGTTGTTTTAAGTAGCTTATAGTTTCATCATGTTTATTGGTAAAATATTGTAAACGAGGAATGTGCCTAAAACTAAAAAACAAAAGAACTACTACAGAAGCGGCGGTTAAGCTAGGTAATAAAAAACGAGAAATTTTTAATTTATCTGCAAATTTAAAAGCAAGTGCATTAATAAAAATGAACAGCGCAAAATCAACTATAAAAAGTAAACGTGTTTCTAAAAATGATTTGTAAACAAAACCAGCAACAGCTATTGCAATTATTAGTGATGTAATAATGGGAAGTAAAAAATAGCGCCAACGAATTGTAAATGAACCCTGTGGATTTATTATTTTTATGAAAACTAGCCAGGAAACAAAAAGAAGTAAAGTGCCTATAATTTTATAAGGTTGAAAAAACATTTTAATAAAATAGACTGGACTTACTATTTGTGAGGTGGGGGGGTGCGAGTTAATATATTCATTTGTTGTGTTTATACGATATAGAGTTCCCGGGGTTATAACAGAGACTAAATAAACACAAACCAAAACCGCTGTAAAATACAGGAGCTTTTTATTTTTAAACTTTAACGAAAACAAGAGCGGGGTTATTGCTAATAGAACAGATGGTGTTATGTGTTCAGCACTTCCGCCAATTATAAATGCCGCTATTGTAAGCCATAAATAATCAAGCAGTGAATTTGTTTTCTTTATAATAACCCATGCATTAAAAACAATAAATGCGACGGGTATAAAATGAGTTATAAAAGCAGACATCCATCCAAAAATTTCAATTCGATTAGTGGTTAAAAAATATAGAGATGTAAAAAGCAGTATAGATAAACAAATAAGTGTAATTTTTTCTTTTGCGGCGGTCAAATTCACACTAAAAATTTCTGAAATTAATTTATAAGTCGAAAAAACAAAAACATTCGACATAAATAGAAATAAACTCAAAATACTATAAGGATATAAATCAGTATTGGCAGAGCAACCAACACCGAAAAACGAAATTAGTGCCTCGGGCCTGAACAAATTATAATAATAATCGTTATAAATAATTTGTGAGAAAGATTGGTTACGAAATTTTAAGGCGGTTATCATATCGTCGGGCTCGCAACGAATAGAAAAAAATAGCACAGCAAAAAAAGCCACACTTAAAAAAGCGCAGATATAAATTGCAACCCTATACCAATTATTTAAACTCATTCGTTATAGGGGTGTTTTACAACTACTTTTGCTTTAATGCCATAAAATTTACAAAACGCAATATTAAAACTATCCTCTGGGTCTGAAGTTAATCTAGCTTGTGTTATTAAGTCGTGCGGCGGGAAACTATCTACCACAGCAATCTCTCCTTCTTTTTGTTTTTGCAAGTAGCTGATAATTTTATCGTGCTCCGTAGAAAAATTAAGGAGAGCGGGTGTGTGCCTTGCATTAAAAAAAATCATTAGCCCTATTATATAAATTATCCCGGAATAGGTAAAAACCTTGCTTAAATTTTTGTCTGAAAGAAATTGAAGCATAAGGATACTTGCAACAATAAAAAAAGTAGTGTCAAGCACAAACCACATGCGATCTATCTTTAAGGTGTTGTAACAAACCACACAAAAAACAGATGTTACAAGGACAACTGAAATTAATGATGCTACAAGGTACTTCCAATGAATGGATGTTTTTAATTTAACCTGAAATATTTGTATAAAAAAAAGCCAAATAAAAAATAGAAAAGCAAATCCCATTAACTTATAGGGCCTGAATAATAATTTAATGGTGTTTAAGATTTCAAGACTTCTTTCTGGACTATGAACTTTTACATATTGCTGCGTGTTATTATACCGAAGCCACGCACCGGGTGTAATAACGGTAAATAAAAAAAACAAAGCTAAAACAAAGCTAAAAAAAGCAAGTCTAAAAAAAAACTCTTTGTGCTTCTGAAACTCTTGGCGTTTGTTTTCTTTACGATAAAAAAACAAAAGACAACAAATGCTAATTACCGCAAGTACTGATGAGGCAACGTACTCGGCTGCCCCCCCAATAAAAAACACAGAAAGGGATAAATAGAAATAATCTAATTTTTTATATGGTTTTATAAGAATATAAGCGACCAAGAAAACAAAAACAACAGGAACTAAATGATTTATAGATGCCGACATCCAACCAAATATTTCCAACCGATTTGTTGTCATAAAATAAAGACTCATTACTAATAGAAGAGAAAAACAAATAAGAAGAGGTTTATAAAAAGATGTTGGTTTATCAAAAGAAAAAACCTCTTGTAATAACTTATAAATGAAACAAACAAAAAGCCCAGTAATTGTAACAAATAATAATAGTATGGTTATAGGATAATAATTGGTGTTGCTTATTATGCCAACCCCTATGTATGAAAGCAGAATACTCATTGGACGCAAAGTATCAAGCCAATACGTGTTTTTGTAGGTTTCTAAAAGAGAGTTGGTTCTGAAATTAATTCCTGCGGCCCAGTCATCAGCTTCGCAACGAATAGAAGAAAATAGTACAAAGAAAAAAATCGCACTTAAAACAGAAGCTAAAACAATAACAAAAGGGAATATAATTTTATTCTTCAACCTATTTGCTGTTAAACGAATTCATGGTTAGTGGCAAACCAGCAAAAACAAATGATTTTATGGCATCGGTAGATGTTTTAATTCTTTCGGTCAAGGTTTTGCGTTCTTCCTCGGTCCATTTGCCAAGTACATAATCAACCTGTTTACCTTTACTAAAAGAATTAGCTATACCAAAACGCAAACGTGCGTAATTTTGTGTGTTTAAAGTTGCCTGAATGTCTTTTAAACCATTATGTCCACCATCGCTGCCTTTTGGGTGTATGCGAATTTGTCCAAAAGGAAAAGCAAGTTCATCCACCAAAACCAATAGATTTTCTACGGGTATTTTTTCGGCTTGTAACCAGTAATTAATGGCTTTTCCGCTTAAATTCATAAATGTGGTGGGCTTTATTAAAATAATTTGCCTACCCTTATATTTAAACTCGGCTACGCTGGCAAGCCTGTCGTTCCTAAATAAAGTACCGGCATCATTAGCCAGTTCATCGGCTATTTTAAACCCAATGTTATGGCGTGTTTCGGCATACTCGTCGCCTATATTTCCTAATCCTGCTATTAAAAACTTACTCATTTATGCAGCTAATTTACTCATTAGTGTTAATTTTTAAACGAATTTTATAAAACCAAGCCTCCAATTTCCATAATTTTTAGGAATTAAGAAATTACCGCTAATCTATTTAAAAGATTAAATTTGCTCCGCTAAAATTATCTCAATGAAAACAGTTGAATTTCGTGAAGCCTTACGTGAAGCCATGAGCGAAGAAATGCGCCGTGACGACAAAATATTTTTAATGGGCGAAGAAGTTGCCGAGTATAACGGAGCTTACAAAGTAAGTAAAGGAATGCTTGCTGAGTTTGGAGCGAAGCGTGTAATTGATACCCCTATTGCTGAGCTTGGCTTTGCGGGTATAGCCATTGGCGCATCTATGAATGGTTTGCGCCCTATTGTTGAGTTTATGACCTTCAACTTTTCGTTAGTTGCCATCGACCAAATAATAAACTCGGCTGCTAAAATGTATAGCATGAGTGGTGGTCAGTATAGTTGCCCAATTGTGTTTCGTGGTCCAACAGCCTCTGCCGGTCAGCTAGGCGCGCAACACTCACAGGCTTTTGAAAACTGGTATGCTAACTGCCCTGGTTTAAAAGTGGTTGTACCATCTAACCCTTATGATGCAAAAGGCTTAATGAAATCAGCTATCCGTGATAACGACCCTGTTATTTTTATGGAAAGTGAGCAGATGTATGGCGATAAAGGAGAAATCCCGGAAGGAGAATACATTATACCTATTGGTGTTGCAGATGTGAAAAGAAGCGGTACCGATGTTACCATCGTTACTTTTGGAAAAATCACCAAAATAGCCTTAAAAGCGGCTGAAGAATTGGCAAAAGAAGGCATTAGTGCTGAAATTGTTGATTTGCGTACCGTGCGCCCTATTGATTACGACACGATTGTAGCTTCAGTTAAAAAAACAAACCGTTTAGTAATTGTAGAAGAAGCTTGGCCTTTAGCAAGCATCTCTTCAGAGATTACGTATATGGTGCAAAAAAATGCGTTCGATTATTTAGATGCCCCTATACGCCGTATTACAACTGCCGATGTGCCGTTGCCTTATGCGCCTACTTTAATTGAAGAGTCTTTACCTAATGTGGCTAAAACCATTAAAGTGGTTAAAGAGGTAATGTATAAAGCATAAACAATCGCTTAAGCTTTTTATAAAGGTTTTTATTTTTCTACTCAGCTCAACCATAGAAAATTAATTATCTTTACTTCATTACTCATGCAGAAACAACAACACATATTTCTAAGAGCACTTTTTCTTTTTAGCTCGGCTTTCCTTGTTTATTCATGTACTAATAACCCTCAATCAAAAAAGAAAGAAGGCATTGCAAAAACAGTTGTCGACTCTACAAGCTCATCACATTTAGATACATTTATTACAGGTAAGCCATTCCCTGTTGCAGGTAAAGTTGTAGAGGCTGGTAAACCTATTATAGTAAAAGCCGGTAAACCCGAAATTACCAATGGTTTTAACAATGTACATGAAATTGGCAACTTTAAAACCATACACAATGTAAAAGGTAAAATTCTTTCAGGTGTTACTTCAAAAACAGTAAAAGCATCTGCTAGAAATATACCCTGTTTAAACCCAAAAACAGTTGTTGCAAAAGCTCCGGGTATGAGAGAGCAAAATCCGCTGGGGCTTAAATTTTATGATATTGAACAAGGCCTAAGTTCATCTTATATACGTTGTATGTTGCAGGACCGAAATGGAAACATTTGGTTTGGTACAGGTGGTGGCGGTGCCTGCAAATATGATGGAAGTGATTTTACACATTATACTGAAAAACAAGGTTTGCCAAATAATTTTGTAGTAAGTATACTAGAAGATCATGAAGGAAATATTTGGTTTGGTACCGATGGCGGCGGCGTTTGTAAATACAATGGAATAAATTTTACAATTATCTCTGAAAAAGAAGGCTTAATAAACAATGCTGTGTGGAGCATGTTAGAAGACAAAAAAGGCAACATTTGGTTTGGTACGGCTGGCGGCGGTGTGTGCTCTTATAACGGAGTTGATTTTACCTATTACAATAAAGAAAATGGCTTAAACAGCAACTATATTTTTAGTTTGGCTTTAGATAAAGAAGACAACATTTGGTTGGGCTCTTATGGCGATGGTGTTTTAAAATACGATGGAAAAAACTTTACTTCTTACACCGAAGAAGATGGTTTGGTTGGAAACACCGTTCAAACCATATTGGCTGATAATGTGGGCAATATATGGTTTGGTACCGATGCTAACGGAGTAAGTAAACTTAAAGGCAACACGTTTACCAATTATACCGAAGGCTCAGGATTAATGAGCAACGAGGTTAATGCTATTTTAGAAGACAAAAACGGAAACATTTGGTTTGGCTGTAATAGTCAAGGAGTCTGTAAATTCAATGGAATTAATTTTACTTGTTTTACAGAGTATGAGGGTTTAAGCGGTAGCTCTATTTTTAGTTTGTTGCAAGATAATAATGGCAACCTGTGGTTTGGCACTGACGGACACGGAGTTACTAAATATGATAAAAGTTGTTTTACACATTTTACAAAAAAAGAAGGCTTAAGCAATAGTGCTGTTTACAAAACGTTTGAAGACCACAATCATCACCTTTGGTTTGGTACTAATGGTGGTGGAGTTTGTAGATATGATGGAGAAAAATTTTACAACTACACTACCGACCAAGGGCTTGTAAATAACAGGGTTTGGAGCATACTGGAAGATAAAGACCACAATATGTGGTTTGGTACCAATGGCGGTGGAATTTGCAAATTTGATGGAGAAAAATTTTACCAATATACTGATGAACAAGGTTTAAGTGGAAATAAAGTTTATAGTCTGTTAGAAGATCATAATCATAATTTATGGATTGCAACCAATGGCGGTGGCGCTTGTAAGTTTGATGGAAAAACCTTTACGCGTTTTGCGCAAGAGGAAGGACTAAGTAGTGATATTGTTTATTCAATAACCGAAGATAAAGACAATAACCTATGGTTTACAACAGATGAAGGCGGTGTATGTAAATATGATGGTAAAACCTTTACGCTACTAACACAAAAAGAAGGGCTTGCCAGCAATTCTATATACTCTAGTATGCAGGATAAAAAAGGAAATTTTTGGTTTGGTACCGATGGTGGTGGGGTTTGTAAATACAACGGAAAAACATTTACATGTTATAATGAAGAAAACGGAATAAGCAACGATAAGGTGTGGAGTGTTTTTCAAGACATGCAGGAAAACATTTGGTTAGGAACTGAAAACGGGCTCACAAAAATAGATGCCGCTTCTTTAGATAAAGATGAAATAAGTACCCATGTTTATAAACTTAACGATGGTTTTTTAGGAAACGATGTGCTTCAAAACTCTTGTTACGAAGATAAAAAAGGCTTTATTTGGTGGGGTACGGGAAAAATGCTTACTCGCTACGACCCTGCTTTAGATGCCACCGATAAGCTTGCGCCTATTATGCACCTTAAAAATGTAAAAGTACATTTTCAGGATATAGATTGGGATAAACTTTTAGCTGAAGAAAAAAACGAAACGGGTATAAAATTAGATGGCGTGACTAAATGGTATAGCATTCCGGAGGGGCTTTCTTTGCCATATAATCAAAACCGAATTACACTTGGTTACGTTGGCATAAATTATAAAAGTCAGGATAAAATTTTATATCAATATAAATTAGAAGGCTTAGAAGATAAATGGATTCCATCAACCCTAAAAACAGATGCGATATACAGTAATTTATCTCCCGCAGATTATGTTTTTAAAGTTCGAGCCGTTAATAAAGATGGTTATTGGAGTGAGCCGGTTTCGTTTAGTTTTACGGTTCGCCCACCTTGGTGGCAAACCTGGTGGTTTAGAATATTAGCAGTTCTGTTTGTTGTTTTAAGTATTGTGGCTTTTTATAGATACAGAACAGCGGCATTGCGCAAGAAACAAAAAGAGCTGGAGGATTTAGTTACTGAGCGTACTGCTGAAGTGGTTAGTCAGAAAGAACTTTTAGAAGAAAAAAACAAAGAAGTGTTAGATAGCATTAACTATTCCAGACGCATACAACGCAGTATACTTCCACCGCCCGAAGAAATGCAAAAAGCACTTACTAATTATTTTGTATTGTATAAACCAAAAGCCATTATTAGCGGAGATTTTTATTGGATGGCGCAAGTACATACTAATACAGATAATGAAAACATGGTTGTACTTGCAGCTATAGATTGTACGGGTCATGGTGTTCCTGGGGCATTAATGAGCATTGTAGGTAACACATTATTAAACCAAACAATAAAAAACACCGAGATAAATACACCAGCACAAGCCTTAGATTTTTTAAATCATGAGTTACCTAAAAACTTAAAAGCGCAACAAAAAGGTGAAATTATACGCGATGGAATGGATATGGTTATGTGTGCTATAAACTTTACCAAATATCAACTATATTTTTCGGGTGCAAATAACAATTTATATATCGTACGTAAAGGAAACCTTATTGAATTAAAAGGTGACAAACAAGCCATCAGCGGCTCTACCGACGATGTAAAAAAACCGTTTACCAACCATAGTTTTCAATTAGAAAAAGATGATGTGTTGTATTTAATTACAGATGGTTATGCCGATCAATTTGGTGGACCAAAAGGTAAAAAGTTTAAGAATAAACAATTAGAACACTTGCTTTTGTTTATAAGTGATTTGCCAATTGCCGAACAAAAAGAAGTACTAGATAATAGATTTGAAGAGTGGCGAGGCGAACAAGAGCAGGTAGATGATGTAACAATTATTGGGGTGAAAATTTAAAATAACTTGTACTAAATAAAAAGCCGTATGCTACATAAGCATACAGCTTTTTATTTTAGAATAATAATCAAATTTTATTTCATTGGTGTAGCATCAAAACTCACTTGCCACTGTATATCAAATTTATCAACAAGCATCCCAAAGTAAGAACCCCAAAATGTTTTAGCTATTGGCATCGTAACTTTTCCGCCCACTGAAAGACCGTGAAATAATTTGTCGGCATCTGCTTGGCTAGCTGCACTAACCGAAATAGAAAAATTATTTCCTACAACCGTTGCATGACCAAAAGCTTCAGAACTATCGCTGCCCATTAAAATGGTTTCTTTACTTATAGGTAGCGAAACGTGCATAATTTTTTCCTTTTCAGATTCAGGCATTGGTGGGTGACCTTCCATTGGAGGCATTTCTTTAAATCTGCCCATATAACCAAAGTTTCCACCAAACACCGATTTATAAAACATAAATGCTTGTTCGCAAGTACCGTTAAAAGTTAAGTAAGGGTTAATAGTGGTTACTCTTTTTTCTGCTTTTACCAAAGTTGGTTTTTTACTTGCCTTTTTTACAATTTTCTTTTTTGCGGCAGGTTTGTGCTTAGCTGTTTTTTTGCTTGCTTTTTTCACAACCTTTTTAGTTGTTTTTTTTGCTGCTTTTTTTGCCATGTTATGCGTAATTTTTTATTTGCTTACTCTGTTCGGTTTTCGGCTTACCCGTTTTATTATTTAAAGGTATAAAACTTATCTTTTTGCAAACAAAAAACAGGTAAAAAGTCAAAAAATTAACATTAGTATAACAACCTATAAAACCGAGGCTTCGTTTTAAGGAGGGTAAAGTAAAAAGTTTATCGGGTCAGCACTAAAATCTGTGTTTTTGCGTTATCTTTACTGGTAGTATATACATGAACCAAGCCGACCACATAATAATACAAAAGCTAGACGAATTTATACGCAAGTATTATAAAAACCAACTCATAAAAGGCTTATTGTATTCTGTTGGTTTAGTGCTACTGTTTTATATTGGATTAAGCACCTTAGAGTATTTTGCTGAGTTTGGCACTATTATACGCACCATTTTATTTTACAGCTTTGTTTTTGTAAGCGGATACGTAATTACAAAATACATTGTAGTTCCGGTTTTAAAACTAAATAGCTTTGGCAAGGTAATTAGTCATAACCAGGCTGCGGCTATTATTGGCAGCCATTTTACCAACGTGCAGGATAAACTCCTCAATGTATTGCAACTGCAATCTACCCAAAACAATTATGCTTCGCTTGATTTATTAAATGCTAGCATCAATCAAAAAATTACCGAACTAAAACCCGTTCCGTTTACGGCCGCAATAGACATTAACGAGAATAAAAAATATTTGAAATATGTGGCAGTTCCGTTTTTACTATTGTTTTCTATTTTAATTATAGCGCCAAAAATATTAAAGACCGGCACTAAACGATTAATTCATCACTCGTCTTATTTTGAAAAAGAAGCCCCTTTTCAATTTGAAATAGAGAACAAAGATTTAAAGGCCATTCAACAACAAGATTTCGTTATTCATGTAAAAATTATCGGCAATCAAGTGCCCGCAGAAGCTTTTGTGGTAATTAAAGGAAACGAGTTTAAAGTAGAAAAACAAAAAGCGGATGAATTTACTTACACGTTTAAAAATGTACAACAGGATGTGGATTTTCAACTTTCAGGTGGTGGCTTTACATCTAAACCGTATAAACTAACAGCCCTGCCAAAACCCGTTTTGCTGGGCTTTGAGGCGCAATTAAAATACCCGATATATCTTAATCGTAAAGATGAAGTAATTAATAACACAGGTGATATGCTTGTTCCACAAGGCACAAAAATAACTTGGACCTTTAACACAAAAAATAGCGACGGAATTTCTTTACATTTTTCGGATTCACTTTTAGAACTAAAGCCTTCGGCAGAAAATAAATTTTCGTTCACTAAACGTTTTATGCAAAACTCGGCATATAATATAAACACCAATAATCGTTTTGTGCAGAAGGCAGATTCGGTTAACTATTCAATCAATGTTATTCCTGATGCCTATCCTGTTATTGAAATGCACGAAAAAGCAGACTCACTTAAAACAGATATCATCTATTTCTCAGGTAACATAAAAGACGATTATGGCTTTAACCATTTTCAGTTTAAGTATAAAGTGTATAGTTCGGATAGCAGTGGAACTACATCAGAAAAAGCACAAGAGTACAGTATGCCTTTGCAGGGAAGTCAAGTAACTCAGCCGTTTGTACACTATATAGATATTTCCAAAATGGATTTGAAACCAGGCGATAAGGTTGAATATTATTTTGAAGTGTGGGATAACGATGGAGTTAATGGCTCTAAATCTGCCAAAACAAATATTGCTGTTTTTAAAGCACCAACCCTTGATGAACTGGAAAAAGCAACAGATAAAAACAACGCCGACCTTAAAAATGATCTAGAGCAAAGTTTGAAAAAAACCAAAGAATTACAAAAAGACATTGCTGACCTTAATAAAAAAGTATTAGAGAAAAAACAATTAGGTTATGACGAGAAAAAACAACTTGAAAAACTTTTAAAGAATCAAAAAGAGTTAGAAAAAAAGGTAGACCAGATTAAGCAAAACAATCTTCAGAATAACGAAGAGCAAAATAAATACAAGCCACAAAACGAAAGCATTTTAGAAAAACAAAAAGAACTGGAAAAACTTTTTGAAAACATGATGACACCTGAAATGAAAAAGATGTTTGATGAATTGCAAAAGTTGATGGATAAGATGGACAAAAACAAAGTGCAGGAGACCTTAGAAAAACTAAAGATGAGCGATAAGGATATTGAAAAAGAATTGGATAGAACGCTTGAGCAATTTAAACAAATGGAGGTGGAGCAAAAACTGGAAGACGTTACTAAAAAACTAGATGAGCTTGCAAAAAAACAGGAAGAGTTAAGTAAAGAAGTAGATAATAAAAAAGCTAACGAAGACAAAAACAAGACTGACAACAAAGACAATAAAACTGCCGAACAGAAAAAACAAGACGAAAAAAATCAAACATCAGAAAACAAAAAAGACGACGCCAATAAAACAGCGGAACAAAAACAAAACGAACAAAAGCAAGGAGAACAAAAGAAACAAGACGAGCTAACAAAAAGTTTTGATGAGATAAAAAAAGACATTCAGCAAATGCAAGAGCTTAACAAAAGCTTAGAAAATAAAGTACCTGTACCCGATACCAAAGCACAGGAACAAAAGGCTAGTCAGGAACAACAAAATGCATCAGAACAATTGCAAAAAAACAACAACAAAAACGCATCTAAATCTCAGAAAGAAGCGGCAGAGCAAATGCAGCAAATGAGTTCACAAATGCAGCAGGCATTAAACAAAATGCAACAAGAGCACGAGGGAGAAGACATTGACGCTGTTCGCCAGTTAATGGAAAATTTGTTGCACGTATCGTTTGCGCAAGAAGATTTAGATAAAGACATTAAAAAAACAAAAACCAATGACCCACACTATACCAAGTTGGCACAAAATCAAAAGCAAATACAGGATGATAGTAAAATGATTGAAGATAGCTTGTTTGCGTTAAGTAAGCGTAATCCTAAAATATCAGCCACTATAAATCGTGAAATAAATGCCACACAAATGAATATGGAAAAAGGCATAACCGCGTTAGAAGAACGTAATAGTGGCGAGGCACAAGTGCGTGGGCAAAATGCTATGACCTCAATTAACAACCTTGCTTTAATGTTAAACGAGGCTCTTGAAAACATGGAAGCGCAAATGAAAGCCCAGAGTAAACCTAAACCGGGTGGTGGTGGTGCTTGCAAAAAACCGGGTAGCGGACAAAAGCCAAGCCCTAGCATGAGTAACATGCGTAAAATGCAAGAACAACTTAACAAGCAAATTGAGCAGATGAAAAAAATGCTCGAACAACAAGGCAAAGAGCCTGGTGGTAAAAAGCCGGGCGATAAACCGGGGCAACAAAAAGGAGGAATGAATCCTTATGGAAACACCCCTGGCGAAAGCGAAAGTTTAGCTAAGATGGCAGCGGAGCAAGAAGCCATACGCCGTAGTGTGCAGGAGGCTATGCAAAAAATGAAAAAAGAGGGTGGGCAACAGCCGGGCGGAGACATGATGAGTAAAATGGAAGAGACAGAGACGGACTTAGTAAACAAACGCATTACACAAGAAACCATTAAGCGTCAGCAAGAAATTATGACCAAGTTGCTGGAAAGCGAAAAAGCCGAACGCCAACAAGAAGAGGACGAAAAACGTAAAAGTAACGAGGCTAAAACCCAAGATTATACCAACCCTGCGGTGTTTTTAGAGTACCAAAAAATGAAGGAAAAAGAAACGGAACTCCTAAAAACTATTCCGGCAGATTTAACCCCTTATTATCGCCAAAAAGTAAACCAATATTTTAACGCGGTTGAAAAATAGCTTGTAATTATTTGGGCATCTTAAACCCCTGGAAATAGCGGGTATTTGGTATAAACGGAATCTGCTAAAAAGGGTTATTGGCAAGAAAGGTAAAATAAATGAAACTTTTTGCTATCTTAGACGTACAAACTTCTGTTATAACCCCAAAATGATAACCCTATTGAATAAAAAGATACAAATTAACTCGCAAACAAACCCAGAAGGAGTTGTTGAGCGCGCCGTTGTTGATGTTTGCGAGGAAATGCAGATTGGCGAAGAAAAATTTGGAAATATTTTATTAGCCGTTACCGAGGCTGTTGATAACGCCATTGAACATGGCAATAAAAACAACCCCGACAAAAAGGTTGAGCTTTCTTATCAGTCATCTCCCGAGGAAATAACCTTTGCTATAACTGACCAAGGGCAAGGAGGTTTTGATTTTGCGAGTGTAACCGACCCAACAAAACCAGAAAACCCTGAAAATGCAGGGCGTGGTATATTAATTATGAAAATGCTATCAGACAAATTAGAGTTTTTAAACGAAGAAAAAACCGTTTTACTTTCGTTTAACCTGAATTAAATTAGCCTTATGGCAATTACTTTTTCTGCCTCCTTAAAAACTAAAACCCCTTCAAAAAAAAAACTAAAGCTTTGGCTGAACGCTATTGCCCTTTCTGAAAAAAGGAAAATAAAAAACCTTGCGTATAATTTTTGTTCAGATGAAGAGCTACTACAAATAAATCAAGGCTTTTTAAAACACAACACCTATACCGACATTATTACTTTTGATTATTGTGAGAAGGACTTTATTATAGGAGAAATATACATTAGCACTGAGCGGGTTGCTGAAAATGCTGAAAAACATAAAACTGTTTTCGAAGAAGAATTATTAAGGGTTATAGCCCACGGCCTTTTACACCTTTGTGGATACAAAGACAAAAGCCCTGAACATATTAAAAAAATGCGCAGCGCAGAAAACCGCGCAATTAAAGCCTTTAAAACTATTAGTGATTAACTAATAATTTAAACCCTTTACCGTGTACGTTTACAATTTCAACCTTTGGGTCTTGCTTTAAATATTTACGAAGCTTGGTTATGTAAACATCCATGCTGCGGCTATTAAAGTAATTATCATCGTGCCAAATAGTTTTTAACGCAAACGAACGATCTAAAATATCGTTTTGGTTAATGGCTAAAAGACGCAATAACTGACCTTCTTTAGTAGTAAGTTTTACATCTTCGGTACCACCTTTAAGTAGTTGTGTTTCGGTGTTAAACTTATACTTGCCAATTGCAAACTCAGTCTGTGTGTTTTCTAAAGCCATGGCTTTCATACTACGACGTAAAACAGCCTGTATACGTGCCAACAACTCTTCTGTGCTAAAAGGCTTAGTCATATAATCGTCACCGCCGGCATTAAAGCCTTCAATGGTGTCTTCTTTCATTGACTTAGCGGTTAGAAATATAATAGGCACCTGTTTGTTGCTTACACGTATTTCTTTAGCTAAAGTAAAACCGTCTTTCAGCGGCATCATTACATCAAGCAAGCACAAATCATAACTGTGTTTACAAAACACATCAAACGCCTCTTTACCATTAACAGCAAGTGTTACGGCATATCCTTTTGCTTGAAGATACTCTTCTAAAAGAAGCCCTAAGTTTGGATCATCTTCGGCTAAAAGTATTTTTATTTTTTCGGTACTCATAGGTTTATGTTTTATTTAGGTTAGTGTTTATGTTCTCTATTTTAAATGGAATATATATTTTAAATGTGCTGCCTTTGTTTAATTCGCTATCAACAGATATTTGTCCGCCATGTTTTACTACAATGGCTCTTACATAACTTAGCCCAAGTCCAAACCCTTTTATATTATGTACGTTTCCGGTTGAAACGCGATAAAACTGATCGAATATTTTTTTTGTGTCATCTTTGCTAATGCCTATCCCGTTGTCTTTTACTGAAAGTAAAATGCCATTAGATATGTTTTCAGTTCGTATACTAATATCGGGAATTTCTTTCGAATATTTTAGTGCATTATCAAGTAAATTAAGAACAATGTTAGTAATATGCACCTTATCGGCCCATATAGTTGATTGTTTAGCAGATAAGTTGGCAAGAAGTTTCCCGTTTTTTTGCTCTACTTGTAATTGTATTTTTTCTACGGCAGATTGTACTAATTCATTTAAGTCAAAATCGGTACGGTGTAATTTAAAATCGCCTTTATCTAATACAGCGGTTTGCAAAATACTTTCTACCAAAACACCTAAGCGTTTGTTTTCTTCGCGAATCATTTTGGTAAAACGATCTAATTTTTCGGGGGTTTTGGTAATAGACCCATCTGAAAGCATTTCGCTGGCAAGCGCTATGGTAGATATGGGGGTTTTAAACTCATGCGTCATATTACTAATAAAGTCGTTTTTAATTTCGGTGTATTTTTTTTGCTTTCGAATGGTGTTTATAGTATAGAAAAAAGCAATTACTAACGAAAGAATGATAACAGCAGAAATAGAAAGCGTTACCCACATGGTGCGCAAAAGATAGTTTTGTTCATCAGGAAACTGAATGGTAAGGTATAATGGCGCTACAAAAACATTGTTAGGAGATAGGTTTACCCTAAAAATATGTTTGTCTGGGTCTAAATTAACAAAACCATGCCTACGAAAGCGCGAGGAAGCATTATTCTTGTTTAAACTGTCTTCTTTTTCTGCCGGATGTACTCGGCTTTTATAATCGGCATAAATGCCTTTTTGGTGTAACTCAGTACGTAATAAAGAATCTAAAACCAAGGTGTCTATATTTGGTTTATATTCTTTGTATATGTTTATGCTAATAAGCTCATCAAATAAATCGCTAAACATTTCAGCTCGTTTTTCAACCAGTTCTGCTTTAAGTTTTTCGTAATCAGAGGCGCTATCAGCAAACTCTACCGGAAAATCAATAATGTTGTTTATCGAATCGCCTTCATATTGGCGCTCTTTAATAGAGCTGCTAATAACCCCGTTAGAATCTATGGCAAACTCCTCTAAAATCTTTACTTTAATTTTTTCTTTGTTTAATGAATTACCCGGTTCCCTTTGAGCAATGCCGTGCTTATATAGTTGTATTTTTTTCTTGATTTTTGCGGCATTAGTAATCTTTTCAAGCTTATCTACCACATTATCTAAAACTTCGCGCACATCGCGCCTAAACTCATCTTTTTTTAATAAAACGGCATTTTTTATCCAAAATAACTGTATGCCCACCAACGCTATAAGTGCTATAGAAACTATAAAGGTTATAAGTGTTAAATTTTGGCGTACCATGCTACATTACAAAGATATTTAACACATTAGCTTATCAAAGGCTTTAACCTTTTTTAACCCTAAGGTCGTGGCTTTTTTCGATAAAACAAGGCTTTTTACGGATTAACATTAAGATTTGTATGCAAACCGTATTTGTGTAAATTTGCGCTTCGTTTTTAAAATAACATCAATATGAAAATATTAGTAGCTATAAGCAATGTGCCCGATACAACCACTAAAATTGCATTTAGTGATAACGACACCAAATTTAGCACACAAGGGGTGCAATTTATTATTAACCCGTACGATGAGTGGTATGCTTTAGTGCGTGCGCTTGAGCTGAAAGAAACAGGCAAAGCAACTGCGGTAACTTTGTTTCATGTGGGGTTGGTTGATAGCGAAGCAACTATTCGTAAAGGTTTGGCGCTGGGCGCAGATGATGCGGTACGTGTAAATGCTGAAAGTCCGGATTCGTTTTTTGTGGCCGAGCAAATTGCAAAATATGCCAAAGACAATGCTTACGATTTAATTTTAGTAGGTAAAGAAACCATTAACTATAACGGTTCTTCGGTGGGTGGAATGATAGGTGGTTTACTTGACTTCCCTTTTGTATCTCTAGCTACTAAATTAGATGTAAACGGAAATACAGCTACTGTTGAGCACGATGTTGATGGTGGTATACAGGCTGTTGAATGTGCTACCCCACTTGTTATTTCTTGCTCTAAAGGCATGGCAGAACAACGTATACCAAATATGCGCGGTATTATGGCGGCTCGTACTAAGCCAATTACAGTTGTTGAAGCTACAACAGATGCGCCACTAACAAACATTAAATCGTTTGCATTAACTGCGGGTAGAACCACTTGTAAATACATTGATGCAAACAATGTTGAAGAATTAGTAAGCTTGTTGCACAACGAAGCAAAAGTTATTTAAGAACGTTTATAAAATTTAAGATATGTCAGTATTAGTTTATATAGAAATTGCCAAAGGAAAAGTAAAAAAAGCCTCATTAGAAGCTACAAATTACGCCGCGCAAATTGCTACCCAATTAGGCACATCAGCGACGGCTATTGCTTTTAATGCAGATGCCGCACAAGCCGAAGAAATTGGTAAAGCAGGTGCTAAAAAAGTATTAGTTGTAAAAGGAGATAAGTACAAAGATAATGATGCGGTTTATTTAAGTGCCGCTATTGAGCAAGCCGTTAAGGCAGAAGGAGTTAAAGTAATTATCACTTCGTTTGATGTTACCGGAAAATCTTTAGCACCAAGACTTTCGGCTAAATTAAAAGCGGGATTAGTTGCAGGTGCAGTTGATTATCCTACTGTGAACGGAAACGTGTTAGAAGTAAAGAAAAATGTATTTTCAGGTAAGGCTACCGCTATTTACACTATCAATTCTGATGTGAAAATTGTATCGTTAATGCCTAATAGTTTCCCTGTAAAACTAAGCGACAATAAAGCTGAGGTAGTTGATTTTGCAGTTGATTTAAACGGAATTACGTCAAAAATTGTAATAAAAGAAACAAAATCTACCGATACAGCCGGAATGATTCCATTACCGGAAGCAGAACTTGTTGTTTCTGCCGGTCGTGGTTTAAAAGGGCCTGAAAACTGGGGTATAATCGAAGATTTAGCCAAAGCAATTGGTGCTACAACGGCATGTTCTCGCCCGGTGGCTGATATGCATTGGAGACCGCACCACGAACATGTTGGGCAAACAGGTATCGCTATTCGTCCAAACCTATACATTGCTATTGGAATTTCTGGTGCTATACAGCATTTGGCTGGTGTAAACGGAAGTAAAACCATTGTGGTTATTAATACAGACAAGGAAGCACCATTCTTTAAATCAGCAGATTATGGCATTATTGGAGATGCTTTTGAGATAGTTCCAAAGCTTACCGAAGCCATTAAAAAATTAAAGGCTAACAATTAAAAAATTGCTAAATTAGTTGGCTCATTTAATGAAGAAAGTACCTCTAGATATAGTTGGATTAAGTTACAGTCAAACCCAAACCGGGGCTTATGCATTGGTGCTTGGCGAAGTAAGTGGCAAACGCCGTTTACCCATTATTATAGGTGCTTTTGAGGCTCAGGCAATTGCCATTGAGTTAGAAAAAATGACCCCTAGCCGCCCACTTACCCACGATTTATTTAAAACCTTTGCCGAAACCTTTAGCATTAATGTAAGCGAAGTTGTTATTTATAACCTGGTAGAAGGCATTTTTTATGCGAAACTTATTTGCAGCGATGCTACCCAACAAGATTATGAAATAGATGCCCGTACAAGCGATGCTATTGCGTTGGCGGTTCGTTTTAATTGCCCTATTTATACATACGAATTTATTTTATCGAGTGCCGGCATTATTTTAGAAGACGAATCTTTGCCATCATCCGGTAATGAAGGTGAATTGCCTGAAGAAGTGCAAGAGCATGTTTCTGGCAGAGATGATAACGAATATCACAGCAAATCTACTGAAGAGCTTAAAACACTTTTACAAACTGCTTTAGATGATGAGCAGTACGAGCTTGCTTCTAAAATTCGCGATGAGCTTAACAACCGTAAGCAATCGTAATTACGTGAGAAAAATATTTGTAACCGGTATTGGAACAGATGTTGGAAAAACAGTTGTTTCTGCCGTGTTAATACAAGCTCTTAAGGCTGATTACTGGAAACCCATACAAACAGGCACAGAATACGATAACGATACCGAGCGCGTAAAAAAACTGGTTACAAACACTAGCTCCGTTTTTCATAAAGAGGCTTATGCCTTAAAAGCATCTGTTGCCCCTTACGCAGCAGCTAAAGCAGAAAACACACGAATTGATTTAGAAAACATTCAGCTTCCTGAAACAAATAATACTTTAATTATTGAGGGTGCAGGTGGTTTATTTGTACCGCTAAACGAAAAAGATTTTGTGATAGATTTAATTACAAAATTTGATGCTGAAACCATTTTGGTTGTACAAAACTATTTAGGCAGCATTAACCATACATTACTTTCTATTGAAGCATTAAAAGGCAGAAGCATAAAATTGCTTGGCATAATAATAAGTGGTGTTGAAAATGTGATGTCGGAAGAAACGATTTTACAGCAAAGTGGAATAAAACTATTGGGTCGTTTGCATAAAGAAGGAAGCATTACGGCAGAGGTTATTAAAAAATACGAGACCGAATTTTCTACCATATAATGGATAGTAGTAACTGGCAGAAAAAAGATTTGCAATATGTGTGGCATCCATTTACACACTTAAAGTATGCCGAAACACCTATAAATATTGTTCGTTCAGAGGGCTCTTATTATTTTGATGAGAACAGCAATAAATATATAGATGGCATCTCATCATGGTGGGTAAATTTACATGGGCACTCGAATCCATACATTGCCAAAAAAGTTTACGAGCAGTTAAGCACAAACGCGCATAGTATTTTTAGTGGTTTTACTCACCCACAAGCTATAGAGCTTTCGGAAAGGTTGCTAAATCATCTTCCAAAAAATTTCTCTAAAGTTTTTTTTAGTGATAATGGTTCTACTTCGGTTGAAGTGGCTCTTAAAATGGCTTTGCAATTTTGGCACAATCAAAATAAAACGAAAACAAAAATAATTGCCTTTGAAAACGCTTACCACGGCGATACCTTTGGTAGCATGAGTGTTGGCGAACGTAATGTTTTTACAAGTGCATTCTCTCCTTTGTTGTTTGATGTACTTCGTTTGCCTGTTCCTACTAAAGAAAATATAGATGAGGTAAAGCAAAAACTAAATCAATATGTAGAATCAGAAAATGCTGGCACTTTTATTTTTGAGCCGCTGATATTAGGTGCCGGGGGCTCTATGCAAATGTATGAGGCTGCTTTGTTAGATGAATTGATTTTTATTTGCAAACAACATAAAGTTATAACCATTGCTGATGAGGTGATGACAGGTTTTTATAGAACAGGCAAGTTTTTTGCAAACGATTATCTAACTAACAAACCCGATATTATTTGTTTAAGTAAAGGCATAACAGGCGGTGTAATGCCGCTTGGAGTAACGGTTTGCGCGCAATTTATTTACGATGCTTATATAAGCGAAGACAAACACAAAACTTTTTTTCACGGACACAGCTATACGGCAAACCCCACAGCCTGCGCCGCTGCATTAGCGAGCATGGATTTGTTAGAGAGAGAAGAAACATTAAAAAAAATCCAACAAATTGCCTCATCTCATAAATCGTTCGAGGAAAAAATTAAAACACACTCTAAAATTTTATCCATAAGGAATTTAGGAACCATCATTGCCATAGAAATTAAAACCCCAGAAGAGGGGGGCTACTTAAATAATTTGGCAGAAAAAATTTCGTCTTATTTTATTCAACGTGGTATTTTGCTTCGTCCGCTGGGCAATGTGTTGTATATACTTCCGCCTTATTGCATTTTACAAAGCGATTTAACTTATATTTATACTTGTATAGAAACCTTTTTAGATAAGGAAGTATGAATTTAAATAGCAAAAAAGATGTTGTCTTTTTAATATTGGCAGGTTTCTTTATTACCAATGCTATTGTAGCTGAGTTAATTGGTGGCAAGCTGGTTATGTTTTTTGGAACTTTTGTACAAAGTGTTGGCATTGTATTGTGGCCCGTAGTGTTTGTTTTAACCGACATTGTAAATGAGTTTTATGGACAAAGCGGCGTAAGAAAACTATCTTACATTACACTTTGTTTAATTGCCTTTACGTTTACCTATTTGTTTATCTGCATGCATATTCCGGCAGTGGCTTACTCTCCGGTATCCGACGAAAATTTTAATAAAGTTTTTGGTCAATCTATGTATATTATGATTGGCAGTATGATTGCTTTTATTGTTTCTCAGTTTGTAGACAGCGGTATTTTTTGGATGTTACGTAACCGTACGGGTAAAAAAATGATTTGGCTTCGCTCTACTGGAAGTACGGTGGTTAGTCAGTTGGTTGATACATTTATTGTTCAATTTATAGCCTTTGTTCTTCCGGGTTACTGGACTATGGAGGTTTTTTTAAGGAACGCGTCTTACGGATATGTTTTTAAGCTTTTAACAGCTTTTCTCGTTATCCCGGTAATTTATTTAGTACATGGGTTAATCGACAAATATTTAGGGGACGAAGTATCGCATGATATGATACAGGATACTGCCGAAAAAAACCTGCATCATAAGGTAAAAGAGTAGTTTTCTTACTTGAAAATCCTGATAGAAATCATATAAATAAATTCTTGTTTTGTTGTACCTTTGCAGCTTTAAGATACTATAACATACAATTATACTTATCTGACCATGAAAGAGTTACGCAACCGAAAAAACAAGCAAGAGCTTAAACAACTTTTAGACCAAGAAGGTTTTGAAAGAAAAACCATTTCCTTTTACCGCTATGTAAAAATTGAAAACCCACAAGAACTTAGAGATGAGTTGTATATGGAGTGGAATAACCTGAAGGTTTTTGGCAGAATATATCTTTCTTACGAAGGCGTTAATGCGCAAATGAGTGTGCCTAAACAAAACTGGGATGCTTTTGTAAAACAATTATATGCCCGTACTTATTTTACTGATGTAATGTTTAAAGAAGCAGTTGAGGATAACGGAAAATCTTTTTACAAGCTTATTATTAAAGTGCGCGATAAAATTGTAGCCGATGGAATAGACGACCCAACTTTTGACCCATCTGATACAGGTAATTATTTAAACGCGAAAGAGTTTAATGATGTAATGGATAAACCCAATACGATTGTAATTGATATGCGAAATCATTACGAAAGTGAAGTGGGCAGATTTGAAAATGCTTTTTGTCCGGACGCTGATACATTTAAAGAAGAATTGCCTTTAGTTATAGACCACTTAAAAGGCCAAGAAGATAAAAATGTGTTGATGTACTGCACAGGAGGTATCCGTTGCGAAAAAGCAAGCGCTTATTTTAAACACAAGGGCTTTAAAAATGTGTATCACCTAAAAGGGGGTGTTATACAATATGCGCATGAGGTAAAAGAACAAAACCTGAAAAGTAAATTTATAGGTAAGAATTTTGTGTTTGATGAGCGTGTAGGAGAACGAATAACAGAAGATGTAATTGCAGAGTGCCACCAATGCGGTGCAAAATGCGATAGACACGTTAATTGTAAAAACGATGATTGCCATTTACTTTTTATACAATGCGAAGAATGCGAACAAAAATATAATGGCTGTTGCACACCTGAGTGTATGAGCATTGCTGCTTTACCTGTTGAAGAACAACGTAAATTGCGCAAAGGCCGTGTAAAATCAGACAAAGAAACTTTGGCTGTTTATAAAAGTAGATTACGTCCTAACCTAAAGGAAATTTTAAAAAATAAATAATGGCATTAATAAAAGCGGTACATGGCATTGAGCCAAAATTTGGAGACAATTGTTTTTTAGCAGAAAATGCTACTGTGGTAGGTGATGTGGTGATGGGCAACGATTGCAG
>DATHOW010000172.1:0-11479 GCA_035484495.1 Bacteroidia bacterium
TAAATACTAAAAAACAAAGATACTTTCAACCGAAAACAAAAACAGATGCGTTAGAGTTAAGAGATAAGAAGCCAAACTCTATATTAATAAGCGGAGCAACCGATGTGGCTTTGCGTGTTACCAAGCGACATGATTTATTGGAAGAGATAATTGACCTATCAAACATAGAAGAATTAAAAAAATGTACTAGGACTGATTACGTAATAAAATTTGGTGCGGGTATGAGCTTGGAGGAAGTGAAAAAAATAGCTCAACATGAATTGCCTGCTTTGAATGAAGCCTTAACGGTTTTTGGCTCGAAACAAATACGTACGTTGGCTACATTAGGAGGAAACTTGGGGTCGGGTTCGCCTATAGGAGATACGCTGCCTGTGTTGATGGCGTATAATGCCGATATAAAATTGCAAAGCGTAAACGAAGAACGCATTGTGAACATGAATAATTACGTTTTGAGTTATAGAGTTACGGCACGTAAACCAAATGAGTTGATTACAAAAGTGATTATACCGAAACCTGCTGTAGGAACGATTGTAAAATTTTATAAAGTATCTAAACGAAAAGATTTGGATATATCAACAGTAAGTGCAGGCTTTAGTTTAGTACTAGAAAAAAATAAAGTTAGTGCTATATGTCTTGCCTATGGCGGTATGGCGGCCGTTACCAAACGCGCTGCAAAGGCAGAAGCCTTTTTAATGGGCAATGAATGGACGCGTGAAAATGTGGAACAAGCCATGGAATTAATTGCCGGGGAGTTTACGCCATTATCTGATGCGCGCTCAGGGGCTGAGTTTAGAAGCGTAGCTGCTAAGAATTTGTTGTTAAAGTTTTGGAACGAAACACATCATTAATATTATTACTATGAACATTCCACACGATAGCGCACATAAACATGTTTCGGGTCAGTCGGTGTATATTGATGATATGCAGGTTAATTCGCAATTACTGATTGGGCGAGTTGTATATAGCAAACAAGCACATGCTAAAATAAAAACACTTGATTTAGATGCCGCAAAAAAAATAGCAGGTGTGCACGCTGTGCTTTGTTATAAAGATATACCGGGTGCAAATCAAATGGGACCAGTAGTGCATGATGAACCGTGCTTGGCAGCAAACGAAGTTATTTGTGTCGGGCAAGCCATTGTACTTATTGCAGCAGAGACCGAAGAGATTGCAATTGCGGCAGAAAAATTAGTACGCATTGAATATGAAGAACTGGAAGCAATTTTAAATTTACGTACTGCAATAGAAAAAAATTCTTTATTGGCACCAGCACGAACTATGAAACGTGGTGATGCTGATGCTGCTTTGAAAAAAGCAAAACATATTTTAAAAGGAGAGCTTGAAACAGGTGCGCAAGAACATTGGTACTTAGAAACACAGTCGTGTTTGTGTGTGCCGGGTGAGCAACAAGAAATTACTGCATACAGCTCAACGCAACATCCATCAGAAACACAGGCAATTATTGCAGAGGTTTTGGGCGTTGGAAAAAATGAAATAGTAGTTGAAATACGCCGTATGGGTGGCGCTTTTGGCGGTAAGGAAACTCAGGGTAACTGGGCAGCAGCTTGGTGCGCATTGTTGTGTAATGCAACTAAACGCCCTGTGAAAATAAGATTGTTTAGAGATGATGACCAAATTATAACAGGTAAGCGTCATCCTTATTTAATACAATATGAAGTTGGTTTTGATGATGCGGGAAAAATATCTGTGTTAAAATTTGAACAACATGCTGATGGCGGTTGTGCTACCGATTTAAGTTTAGCGATTTTGGAGCGTGCCATGTTGCATGCCGATAGCAGTTACTTTATTCCGAATATGGAAGTAATTGGTAAGGCGTATAAAACAAACCTACCATCTAACACAGCGTTTAGAGGTTTTGGTGGTCCGCAAGGAATGGCTGCCATGGAGAGCGTTGTTGACAGGATTGCACGTTTCTTGAAAAAAGATTCGGTTGATGTGCGCAAGCTAAATTTTTACGGAACAGATAAAGATAACATTACACATTACGGACAAGAAGTTGAACTGAATCGTTTGGATACGATGTATGAGCAGTTGATGAAATCTTCGGATTATAGAAATAGAAGAAAGGCAGTTGATGAGTTTAATGAGAAAAACGAATTTTATAAAAAGGGATTAGCACTAACGCCCGTAAAATTTGGTATATCATTTACCACTTCGTTTTTAAACCAGGCGGGTGCTTTGGTAAATATTTATAAAGACGGAACTATTTTAGTTAACCATGGTGGCACTGAAATGGGGCAGGGGCTTAACACCAAAATTGCACAGATAGCTGCGGCAGAGTTGGGTGTGAGCCTATCGAAAATAAAAGTGAATGCTACCAACACATCAAAAGTGCCAAACACATCAGCAACGGCTGCATCGGCAGGAACTGATTTAAACGGAATGGCTGTTAAGGTTGCTATAGATAAATTGAGAAACAGAATATGTGAATTGTTTGCTAAAGAGTTTAGTAAAGCGCATGCAGATAAACCATCTGAAAAAGAAAACATTGTTATTGAAAATGATTTAATATTTGACAAGAAAAATCCTGATAGAAAAATTGATTTTGGTGAAGCAATGACTGTTTGCCATTTTAACCAAATAAGTTTAAGTGCAACAGGTTTTTATCGCACACCTAATATTGGTTGGGATAAGGCAACGGGTTGGGGCAAGCCTTTTAATTATTTTGCTTTTGGTATGTGTGTAAGCGAAGTAATAGTTGATACACTAACCGGATTTTATAAAAATTTGCGTACCGATATTTTACACGATGTGGGCGACTCAATTAACGCGGGACTTGATATTGGACAGGTAGAAGGTGGTTATATTCAAGGTGTGGGCTGGTGCACCACCGAAGAAGTAAAATGGAATGATAAAGGACATTTGCTTAACCATTCTCCAGACACTTATAAGATACCATCGGTGCAAGATATACCTGCTGATTTTAGAACGCATTTATTGCAAAGTGTGCCAAATCCAAATGCTATACGTAAAAGTAAAGCAGTTGCAGAGCCCCCTTTAATGCTTGCTTTTGCAACCTGGCTGGCAATTAAGGATGCAGTTTCTTCTGTTGCTAATCATCAGTTTGAGCCTGAGTTTAAATTGCCTGCTACCAACGAAGTTATTTTACTTAGTATAGAAGGTTTGAAGAAGAAAGTTAAAAAATAATTTTATTTCTTTTTGAGAAGCAAAAAAGGAAAATCGTTGGTAACAACAACCCAGTTTGGATTATGAAGATAATCTTGAACTGATGAAAGATATAATTTTTCGGGAGACATAAAATTATCCCATAATTGATGTACAACAATGTACTCGGAATCTCTAACATCTGGAAACACGTATATAGAGCGGCGTTGAGATAGATGTGGAACGTAAAAATTTGAAGCACTAACCTTTGCATTTGCAGGAATTGACTCTAAGCTTTTGTACACTTTATTGATATTCAATTTAGAATCAAAAAAACTGGCATCAAAAATATTTTCCTTTAAAGGCCATGTCCATAGGAGGGCTCTTTGCTCTCGGTCAAAAGAACGATCGGTGGCAAACCATGCCAGTAAGCAAAATAACACAGTAGTTGCGTATTTAAAATACGTTTTTTTTATACTACCTATAATTAAAAATGCCGAAATGGGTAGCATTGTTGCAACTGGTATAGCATAGTACCCATATATACTCCAACGAACAGGCACATCGTCAAACATTTTTTGGGCTATAATAGGGATAAACCAAATAATATATTGTGGTTTAAAAATTAAAATAAAACCTCCCGAAATAAGATAGGTTATGTAGAACTCTATTTTTACGTTATCAAATTGTGTGTCGTTAAGTGGACTATGAAATAATAAATTAAATATTTTTACCGGCTGGGTAAAAATAAATTTTAATGCCTGCCAAGGAGTTTGGCCCAAGGTGGAATATGTAAACAAAGAATAGTGTTTACCTGGCTCTTCTAAGGAAGGAATAATTACAGAAAATAAAACAATAAAATACGCTACTGAAAAAATAATTAGCAATGAACAAAGAATTATTCGTTGTTTTTCTTTCCAGTGAATAATAAGTAGTGTTAAAAGAATAAATATAAATACAAGAGGCATATCCTCTCGTGAAACTAAAGCTATCAGAAAAATAATAACTGAAACTAGATACTTTTTCTTTTCAAAATAATAGAGAAAAAATGGAATGAGACAATTTGAGAAAATGGCAAGATTGCAATCGGAAGCGAAGGAGGCATAACGTGCCTGCATTAAAAAATAATAAAGCATGGCTCCTAAACCTACCCATAAATTATTTGATTTAAGCGCAATATATTTTGATAAAATCCAACCACTAAAAACAATAAGGGTGGTTTGAAGAATAATTAAAGTATACGTGCCGGTAAGCCAATTTAATAACCAATAAAATGGAATTAAAAAAAATAGCGTTAAGGAAAAATGATCTTGTAGAAAGTTTACTTTTGAATCTTTTAAATCAAATATAGGGCAAGGGTTGATGTGAAAATGTGCGTAATCCCAAAAGGCATAATTATAAACGCCATAATCGCAGGCATAGCTTCGAAAAAGATAGTGATTGGTTATGCCTGTTATTAGATATAACGAAAAAAAGAAAAATAATACAATTAATTGCCAGGTAAAAGGCTTACTAAAAGTACTTTGAATTTTATGGATTATAGAAGTCAATTTTAAAGAAAATGTATTGTGATTAACAACTAATTAATTTTTATTGACTTATTCTACCCGACCTACAATAATTTTATCTAAGGCTTTTACGTAACGGCGGCCTGTTTTAAAATCGGTGGTGGTGATTGTAAGTATGCGGTCTTCTAAATCTTTTAACTTTTTGCCATCTTTTTCTATAATAATAAAAAGGTTGTTACCCGTTTCCGAATTAAAAATTTCGTTCCATGAGTAAACAACTTTATATCCATCAGATGCTACAAAGGTTAAATAAAATTGACTTAGTTCTTTAGGCTTTTCGGTTAGAAATTCTATTTTCTCTAAAAGCGGTTTTAGGGCTACACCTTTTATACTTTGTATATCTCCTTTTACCTCACCTAAATGATTAGTAAGTGTTACATTTTTAATAGGTACAACGGGATAGCTGCTTATGTCGGCGAGTGTAAACTTTAGCTCGGTTTTAACTTTACCTGTTATTATAAATTGTTCGGTTGGGGTGATTTTTGTTTGTGCCCAAGTAAAAGCACTTACCAACAGTAAAAAAATGAAGAGGTTTTTTTTCATATTATTTAAATGCAAAACTAATTAACTAACTTTTTACGTCGATTTTCTAATATGGTTAGGAAAGAGCGGGTTCTTATTTCTTCCATAGTTAGGCCTGTTGCCAATAAATCATCGGCAGAGATGGCACCACAGTTCATGGCACGAAGGAAATAATTTAAAAGTCCTTGTCCGGTTGCGGCATCGTCAAATACATCATCAGTAAGAGTTGCACGCGCAGCTTTTTCTACAAAGGCTTTAAGGCGTTTAGCGGCATCTTCGTAACTCTCTAAAAAGAAAGAGTACACGGCTGCATAACGCATAGGGAATTGTGCGGGGTTTAAATCCCAACCCTGATAAAGACCTTTCCATAAAGAATAGCGTGTGTGGTTGTAAGCTTTTTTCCAAGAGCGTTGAACAACCATTTTGTTTTCGGCAATTTGTTCAGCAGTTAATTTATCGCCACGGTGCGGACCAATAGGCATTACGTTTGTTGCCCCATCAGATAACCAAATGCCGGTTGCCCCCAAAGATACTTTCATGAAATGATGTGCGAAATCGCATACGGCATGTCCCATATCTTGATACTTGGCTGTGATGTTGCAAGCTGCGGTGTAATCATAAGTTCCAAATGCTGTTGCTATCATACGGCCTTTGCTTGCTTCAACAAAAGCACGTAGTGGGTTTTTACCATCTTTATCGATAACGGCTTGGGTGGTTTCAACCATCATTTCCATTTTAAGTGCGCCGCTTGGTATTTGTGTGTTGGCTTCGATGGTTTCGAATAATTTCACGAGAGCACTTACTTGCTCAGGGATGCTAACTTTGGGTAACATAACAACAAAGTTATTTGGTAGTTTGCCGTTGGTTTGCTCGGATAAAGTAGTTAGAAAAATATCGAGTGTGCGAACGCCACGTTCTTTTAAATCTTCGGTGAAGGGTTTTATGCGTATGCCAATGAAAGGCGAAAGTGAATTTGCTTTCATGCCTTTGGCTACTTCGGTAGCGGCTTGTGCGGCAGTTGCATCTTCTTCATCCCAAGAGCGGTTACCAAAACCATCTTCAAAATCGATACGGAAATCTTCTAAGGCTTCGGATTTTAATTTTGCAATTACTTTGTTGTATGTAGTATATGATAACCAAGCGCTTTCTTTTTTGCGGTCGGTTTCTGATAGACCGTCCATTTTTTTGATTAGCTTTTCGATATCTGATGCGTTGCTTGGCAATGTTTCGTGACTGAATAACTCAATTGCTTTTGCAAACTCAACAAAGTTGGGCGCATTGTTTACTAAAGTTTTTAGGGCTGCTTGCCCCATTTTTTCGGCTGAGTCGGCAGTGAATAAATCGGCACCACCGTATACGGTGTGCACGGGTTGTCTATCGGGTTTATCGCCGGGATAAATTTTTTGGAAGGCTTTGTTTGCTTTGCCTAATTCGTTTAAGATACTTTCTTTCTCTTGTGCAGGAATAGATTGTTTCATATTATTTTGTGGTTTAATATTTTGTTGCATTTAATATTGATTAACTACCACGATAGGTTGAGTAACCGTAGGGGTTTAACAAAAGTGGTACGTGATAGTGTGATTGATCGGTAGTTTGAAAAACAATGGTTACCGAAGGGTAAAATGCTTTTACGCCTTGTGCTTTAAAATAAGATTCGGTATCAAAAACCAAACGATAAACGCCGGCTTGTAATTTTACATCATCAGCCAATAAACCCGGAAGACGACCATCGGCATTTGTTTGTCCTTTACCTAATGGAGACCAAGTGCCATCTGCATTTGGTTTTTCTAATACAATGGAAACGTTTTGTGCGGGTTTACCGATTGAAGTATCTAATATGTGTGTAGTGATGGCGCTCATCTTTTTTATTCGATTAATTTTTCTAAACGTATGTGAGTTATTTTATTTTGTTCGCCCATGGCAATTTTAATTTCGATGTCGGGTGTGTTAGTTAAACGTACGTTTAGTAAAGCTAACATTTCTTCAGCAGTTTTACCTGTGGCACATACAATAAATATGTAGCCAAATTTTTTTAAGTAAGCTTCGTTACCCTTGGCCAAGGCAACTAATGTATTTTGTGCAGCGGTGTTAACGCCTGCTTGTTCGCCACCGGCCCAATCTTTAGTAGATGCGAATTTTTTTTCTAAGCTTTTTAAATCACCAATTTTTGGGTGACGGGTAAATGCTTCCAAGCCATCCCGTACTGTACAGTTTTGCCAAATCCAATCGGAGTTGTGTAATAAACTTGTTTTGCTTTCAAACGGTTTTTTGGTTGCCAGTTGTTTTGCCCATGTGGTAGAGCCACAGCACTTGAAAAACTCTTCAAAAGTTTTATCGGCATTAAGGTTATTTAATTCTTGTATAGTCATTTACTTTTTAATATTACCGAATAAACGTAAACGGCTAACACCACCATCAGGGAAAATATTTAAACGAATATGTGTGAAAGGACCATGATTGGCAATTTCATTATCAAAAAAATGTTCGTGGTCGGCTCGCAGTTTTTGTTTGGGCAAAATTTCAGTCCACTTAATATCGGGCGAATTGATGTTGATTTCGTCAAGGGCCACTGTTTCAATTTCGATAGTTGAGTTGGTAGGTAAAACTTCTGCGCGTGATAAACCCAAAGAGCTTGCGCCAAGGTCTACGGTTTCTAAATCGATGCCTTCTATGGAACAGGTATCAGGGTAATTGCCTTTAAAGTGACAAGTATCTATCAATATTTTATTGATATTGCCTTGGTGAGCCAGTTTTACAATAACCCAGTCGCGGTTATTAGGTGTGCGGTTACGTTTGGTTTCCCAACCATCACCCATGTTAACACCACGACCCGGCATAATTAAATTATCCATGTGGCTAAAAAACATATCGTTGCAAAGAATAGATTTTGCTCCATTTGTTGCAGCGGCTAAATCAACCACATCATTTTCTTTGACGGCATTCCAATTTTTATAAACCTCGCCATATACTTTTAAACGTGCTACACCGCCATCGGGGTAAATATTTAAACGCAAGTGCGTGTAAACTGTATTGTTATTTACTTCGTAAAAATTTTGACTGCCGGGGTTTAATGGAGATTTAGGCAGAATTTCTGTCCAGCTTGCTTTTTGAAGAGCATCAGCCGAAGCATTATCAACCATGTTGCAAGCCTCGATAGAGGCATGTGGCGGGTGATTGCCCAAAAAGAAATTAGTATCTATATCAAAACCTTTTATGATGCCCGATGCGCCCAGTTTAATAATGCACCAATCATAACCTGCAACACGCTTTCTGCGCGACTCCCAACCATCCATCCATTTACCACGGTCAGTATATTTATCTGCAATAAAAATTCCCCGACCGGGTTTTAATAAATTTTCTTTCTCTGCAAAAAAATCATCGCTGCAAATAATGGCGCTACCGCCCAAGCGTTCAGCAGCTAGGTCTATTAAGTTTGTAAATGCAGGACTGTTTGTTTTAATGTTTTCCATATAAATTTCTATAATTAATTTCCTTTAAATTTTTGTTTACCTATTAGTATTTCAAAATACAATTTAAAATCGCCTTTAAGCGACATCCAAGGGTATTTGAAAGTTGCTGGTTTATTTTTTTCGATAAAGAAATGACCTATCCAAGCGAAAAAATAAGCCGATACAACACCTGCTAAAATAAACTGTGCGTTTCCTTTTATAATGGCTGTAATTGTTAAGATGAAAAACAAACTGGTGCCAATAAAATGTGTAACACGCGTACCAACCTGACGATGCTCGTTTAAGTAATAAGGGTAAAATTCCTCAAATGTTTTATACTCTTTATCGGCCATTAAGCTTAATGCTTTTTTAAAAGGACTTTGCCTTGTGGTAAAGATATGAAATTCCCGTTTTCAAATACTTTTTTACCCGCTATGTATGTTTGTTTAACAACACCGCTTAATTGCTCGCCCACATAGGGACTTATTTTGTGGCGATAATGAATATCGGCACTTTGTACGATAAATTTTTCAGTTGGGTTCCAAACCACAATATCAGCATCGTAACCTTTTTTAAATTGTCCTTTTGAGTTTTGAAAGCCAATAAACTTAGCCACGTGTTCGCTCATTAAAGCGGCAACTTCGGTAACACCTACACCTCTTTTTTGCGCGGCAGTAAAAACCACCGGCAACGAAAACTGAATAGAGGCTATACCACCCCAGGCCTCTTTTAAATTACCGGTTTCTATTTTTTTTAAATCGGGAGTAGCGGGAGAGTGATCCGTTACCACAAAATCAATTAAATTGGTTTTTAATGCCTGCCATAATTTTTCGTTATTGGCGCGTTCGCGAATGGGAGGGGCGCATTTAAAAAGTGTGTTACCATCAGGAATTTCTTCGGCACAGAAATATAAATATTGTGGACAGGTTTCAACCGTTAGTGGCAATCCTTTTTCTCTTGCCACTTTTATTTGCTCTAATGAATCGGCAGATGATAAATGAACAATATGTGTAGGGCAATTAAACTCTTCGCATAATTCAATCATCATTTCAACGGCGTTATCTTCCCAAACTTTCGGACGAGAATTTAAGTAGGCCATATAATTGGTAGGATTTTTATGGAAAGCAGTAATGCCCTCGTGCATAACATCCAGCTCGGCATGCGCTAGTAATGGAATTTGATACTTGGCAATGGTTGCCATGCCTTTTTTTAAATCGGTTAGGGTAACGTTAGGAAATTCATCAATGCCCGAGTGGGTTAAAAATGCTTTAATGCCAAGCACACCTGCTTTAATGAGCTCATCCAGTTTATCGGCATTGGCAGGCACCAGGCCACCCCAAAAACCGCAGTTGCAGTAAAGTTTTCCTTCGGCGGCTTTTAATTTATCGTTGAATGTTTTGGCACTTATGGTTACAGGGCTCGAGTTTAAAGGCATATCAACCAAAGTAGTAATGCCGCCTGCTAGGGCAGCTTTGGTCATGGTCTCGAAACCCTCCCACTCGGTTCGTCCGGGTTCGTTAATATGTACGTGTGAGTCTATTAAGCCCGGCATAACAACTAAATTCCCCACGTCTTCTATTGGGAAATCAGCAGTAGTTAGTTTATCATTTAATATATCTACAATAATTCCGTCTTTAATTAAAAGCGTAGCGTTTTGTAATTTGTTTTCAATAAGTACTTGCGTGCTGTGTAGGGCAAAATCGGGATGCTGGTTTGTCATGCTGAGATACAATTTCCAACAAATTTATTAAACTTGTTTATATTTATGCTTTATTGTGAATAGATAAATTTATGAAACTACCTATACTTAGCCGAGCCTTACAACGCAGCAAACTGTTTTTACTGTTTTTCTTTCTGCTTTTTGCTCAAGATGCCTTTTGTGCCGATAAGTTTGTTACCAATTTTAGCAAGAATAATGCTGTATTTATTTTGGTCTTTTCGGCTAGTATATTACTGATTATCTATGCTTTAACCTCGGCTATAAAAGCATTTAATCATTTAATAGAAAAAAGCAGCAATGATGCCGATAAAGAAAAACTACATAGCCGAATAGATGATATAGTGCAGGCAAAAACGGTTTTGTTTTACTGCTCGCTACTATTTGTTTTTTTATACGCTTGTTATGCTTTTGTAAAGGGTACCAACATGGAATCCCATGTGAGCGAGTGGATGAATTTGGTTGTTAGATGGATGCACGTAGTGTTTGGTATTGCGTGGATTGGCGCATCGTTTTATTTTGTGTTTTTAGAAAACGCCTTAAACCGCACACACAATTTACGCGATGAACTTGCCGGAAACCTTTGGGCCGTGCATGGCGGTGGTTTTTATTATTTAGAAAAATATAAAGTTGCCCCAAAAGAAATTCCTAAAGATTTGCATTGGTTTAAGTACGAGGCTTATTTTACCTGGCTATCGGGCTTTACGCTTTTGGTGATTGTATATTATTTAGATGCCAATATTTATTTGATTGATAAAAGTGTGATGGACCTTACGCAAGGCGAGGCCGTTAGCATTGGCATTGGCACTTTGCTGGTGGGTTGGTTGGTGTACGACACGTTGTGTAAATCGTTTTTGGCAAAGCATCAGGTGTTGTTATCAATCATCTTATTAATTTTTATATCGGGCGTGGCCTGGTTTCTATCGCATGTGTTTAGCAGCCGAGCTGCTTATATACATGTGGGTGCTATGCTGGGTACACTAATGGCGGGAAATGTTTTCAGAATAATTATACCGGGACAAAAAGCGATGGTGAACGCTGCCAAAGAAGGCAAACCTGTTGACCCAACGCTGGGTAAAAAAGCATTGCTGCGTTCA
>DATHOW010000173.1:0-17538 GCA_035484495.1 Bacteroidia bacterium
GACTGCTGGCAACCGGTACCGATTTACTGGCATCGTTTACATGCACTACCGGGCCCGAATAATTTTGAGCGATTTTAACTGCTGTGTGCACTTTTGATGTAGTGGCACCACCAATTAATAAAGGCGTTGTAAAGCCTAAACGCTCCATTTCTTTTGCCACATGCACCATTTCATCTAATGATGGTGTAATTAAACCGCTTAGCCCGATAACATCTACATTATGTTTTTTTGCTTCTTCTAAAATCTTGTCGCAAGATACCATCACTCCTAAATCAACAATTTCGTAATTGTTACAGGCTAACACCACACCTACTATATTTTTACCAATATCGTGCACATCGCCTTTAACAGTAGCCATTAAAATTTTACCTGCGTTTTGCCTGCCATCGCCAACAATGCCTGCTAATTTATTAGCATCTTTTTCTGCTTGTAAAAAAGGTTCTAAATAAGCAACCGCTTTTTTCATTACACGAGCACTTTTTACCACCTGAGGCAAAAACATTTTTCCGCTGCCAAATAAATCACCTACCACATTCATTCCATCCATTAACGGGCCTTCAATAACATGTAAAGGTCTGCCAAGTTTTACTCTAGCTTCTTCTGTATCTACATCAATATATTCTACTAATCCTTTTACAAGGGCGTGGCTAAGACGTTCTTCTACCGTGCCTTTGCGCCATTGTTCGTCTTTCTCAGTTTTTTGAGCAGATACCCCTTTTAATGTTTCGGCATGTTCAACCAATCGCTCAGTTGCATCATCCCTCCTATTCAATAAAACATCTTCAACTAACTCTAATAAAGTTTTATCTATATCATCATAAACCTGCAATTGCGATGGGTTCACAATTCCCATATCCATTCCGTTTTTAACAGCATGATATAAAAATGCACCATGTATGGCTTCGCGCACATGGTCATTCCCTCTAAAAGAGAAAGAAACGTTACTAACACCACCACTTACTTTGGCATGAGGTAAATTTTCCTTAATCCATTTTGTTGCATTAAAAAAGTCGAGTGCATTTAAGCGATGCTCTTCCATTCCTGTTGCCACAGGGAAAATATTAGGGTCAAAAATTATATCCTGTGGCGGAAAGTTGACTTTATCAACTAACACATCATAAGCACGTTTACAAATATCTTTACGGCGTTGTAATGTATCTGCCTGCCCTACTTCATCAAAAGCCATTACAATTACAGCCGCACCATATTGTTTTATTTTATGGGCATGTTCAATAAATTTTGCCTCACCTTCTTTTAACGATATAGAGTTTACAATTGCTTTGCCTTGTACACATTTTAAACCTGCCTCAATAACTGTCCATTTAGATGAGTCAATCATTATAGGCACTTTACTAATATCTGGCTCAGATGCAATAAGGTTCAAAAATTTTGTCATCGCGGCTTCGCTATCCAACATCCCTTCATCCATGTTTACATCAATAACCTGTGCACCACCGTCTACTTGGTCTTTAGCAATTGATAAAGCCTCTTCAAAATTTTCTTCTTTAATTAATCTTAAGAATTTCTTAGAACCTGTAACATTGGTACGTTCGCCTACGTTTAAAAAATTACTTTCAGGACGAAGCGTTAGAGGCTCTAAACCACTCAAGTGCATTAATGTATCAGGCTGTGGCCTTTTACGCGGTTTAGCTGTTTTAGCTAACTCGGCAATACGTTGTATGTGTGCAGGTGTTGTACCGCAACAACCACCCACAATATTTAAAAACCCGGCTTGTAAAAAATCTTCTATTTGATGTCCCATTGTATGAGCGTCTTCGTCATACTCCCCAAACTGATTGGGTAGCCCTGCATTTGGGTAAGCGCTTACATAAAAAGGTGCTTTAGTAGATAGCTCTTCTAAATAAGGGCGCATGTCTTTTGCACCCAAAGCACAATTTAAACCAACACTTAATAAATCTACATGCGATACCGAATTTAAAAACGCCTCGGTTGTTTGCCCTGATAAAGTACGGCCGCTGGCATCTGTAATAGTACCCGATACCATTACCGGCACTTTCTTGTTTATCTTCTCAGCATAGTTTTGTATGGCAAATAAAGCAGCCTTTGCATTAAGGGTATCAAAAATAGTTTCTATTAATAATACATCTGCGCCACCATCTAATAAACCGCGCACTTGCTCGGTATAGGCTTCTACTAATTCGTCAAAAGTTACGGCCCTAAATCCCGGGTCGTTTACGTTTGGCGACAATGATAAAGTACGGTTAGTGGGTCCTATTGCACCTGCTACAAAAGCACTTTCCCTCCCCTTCCCTTCGGGCGATGTCAAAAATTCTTTAATGGCTTCTTTTGCAATTTTAGCAGATTCATAATTTAATTCATACACCAAATCCTGCATGTCATAATCTGCCATAGCAATGGTGGTTCCGCTAAAAGTGTTGGTTTCAATAATATCGGCGCCAGCTTTTAAATATTCTTTATGTATAGTTTTAATTATCTCAGGCTGAGTGATAGATAGCAAATCATTATTCCCCTTTACATCTTTATGAAAATCTGCAAAGCGTTTACCACGATAGTCTTTCTCTTCCAGCTTGTATTGCTGAATCATGGTGCCCATGGCACCATCAATTACTAAAATCCTTTTTTCTAACTCTTTTCTAATATCTGCCATAAAAATTCACCCATTTATATTCAAAAAAAAATCCCTTCCAAACCTAGTCAGAAGAGATTATATGAATTTTACCAATCATTTATCTAAACTGACTTATCTTTTCTGTTTATTAACAGAACGATTTGGCACCTTCAATCCAGCTTTTGCTAGGTTGGGTTGCCAAGGCTTCAATGGGCGTGTCCCTCTGCCTTTCTTGATAAGTTTGAAAAAGAACTAACACAAAGATAATAAATTAATAATTGACTACTTTTATGCGTTGAAAAAATTTATGAACGGTTTTATTAAAACAATATCCAACCCCAAGTTTATATTTGTTTTATTTATGGTGTTAGTAGTTTTTGCAACGCTACAATCTTACCTGCTTACCAAACCAAACCCCGGCCCTGATGAGTGGCCTTACACCTTTTATAACAACTATGTCATATTTAAACAATCCTTTTTTCATTTAATTCATAAGCAAGACTTATATGTAGCTTACCCAAACGAGTATTGGGACTTATATAAATACAGCCCTGCCTTTGCTTTGTTTTTTGGAGGTTTATCGGTTTTACCCGATGCGGTTGGTCTTTTCTTATGGAATCTTTTAAATGCCTTTGTTCTTTTTATTGCCATTTATAAACTGCCTAAACTAGATGTAAAGTATAAAAGCCTTATACTGTTAACAGCCTGTATAGAAACCCTAACCGCTATGCAAAACTCACAAAGCAATGGCTTAATGGTGGGCTTGCTTATTTTGGCATTTTGCATGTTAGAAAAAGAGAACTACCTGCTTGCAACACTTTTTATTTCGCTTACTGTTTTTATAAAGCTGTTTGGTTTAGTAGCCTGTGTTCTATTTATTTTTTACTCTAAAAAAGCACGTGTGGTTTTATATATGTTAGGCTGGTGTGTTCTGTTTGCTATTATTCCAGGTCTTTTTATTGGTTTCGACCAGTTAATCTTTCTTTACAAAGGCTGGCTTAATATGCTAGCTAATGACCATTCTATTTCCAACGGGTACTCCGTTATTGGCTGGTTAAAAACCTGGTTTAATGTAGAACCTAATAAACTACTGGTTTTATTAATAGGGTTAGCTTTATTGCTGCTACCCCTACTTAAAACAAATAAACACAAAGATTATTCTTTCAGGTTAGCCTTACTTGCTTCTATTTTAATATGGATTGTAATTTTTAATCACCGAGCCGAATCACCCACTTTTGTTATTGCCATAAGCGGAGTTGCTATTTGGTTTTATGGACAAACAATTAAAAAAGAAAACATAGTTTTACTTATTATAGCAATTATATTCACTTGCCTATCACCAACAGATTTGTTTCCAAAATATATCCGTCAAAATTTCCTAGAAGTGTACGTCATAAAAGCAGTACCCTGCATTATAATCTGGCTAAAAATCAGTTACGATTTATTGTTTGATAAAATAAACCCTAGGTTATAAAGGGTAATTCGTTTAGTCTTTAACTATCTTTTGCACATAAATTTTATCAGCGCGGGTAATTTGTACATAATATAACCCAGAAGGTTGATTTTGCAAATCAATTTGCACTTCATCTGTGTTTGCTGCTTCAATTTCTTTTACAACTTGCCCAATAACATTAATAACTTTTACTTTTAAAACATCGCCACTGCTTTTTACATTAACAGTGAAATTACTTTTAAACGGGTTAGGGTAAACTACATACTGCTGTTGCCCATAATCATAATTTTCTATACCGGTTATTGCAGGGCAAGCTGCTCCACCCACATCAACAAAATTTTTGCAAAGGGATTGATAATACTGATTAGCAATAACTGCATCATGAATTACAATCATCCCCTCATCGTTTGAATTTGAAGCAGCCGATGTCCAGTTATAAGAACCTGTAAAAACCTGTGGGTCAGAAGCTGGGTGCAAGTAATCAACAATAGCTATTTTGTTATGATATAAATAAGTTCCCGTATATTCTTTCATATTAGCTCCCATCGAAGAACTTAATGTAGAATATGGTGTGTAGGTGTTACTATACTGATCCATTATACCAAAAGCGGTAACGCCACCGGTATATTTTGTATTAATAGCATTTGCCACTGTATTATCTGTAAAAGTATATATACCAAAAGCCAATTCATTATTAGCAGAGTTTATAGTATTTAATAAACGTGCTTCCGGACTATCTTTCGGACTAAAATAAACCTGTATAGGCGTTCCGTTTACAGTAAAACTTGTAGTTGTTGAAATTGCCTTATTAGTACTAAATTTTTCGCTGGCAGTTACCGGTGTTGCCCCGGCTCCACCCCACATTTGGTTAAATTGAGAAGTATAAGCTTGTGCCACAGCTTGGTCTTGCACTATAACCATATTATTATAATCGCTACCCATTTGTGTATCACTCCAGTCAAACGACCCGGTCCATAAAAAAGCATCGCTAGCAGTTGTAGAGTTAGCATCAATCACCATAAATTTATTATGCATAATATACCCCGATGTTACCGGGCTAGCCAGTTTATTAACGTTGGTAGTCCATGTAATCTGACTTAAACCTGTGTTACTAGAACTTCCGTCATATATCCATCTAACAACCACTCCTCTTGCATGCGCATTATTAATAGCAGTAGCAAGCAATTTAACGTGACTAGAGCTGCTTGATGTGTAATCATATTGAGCCACATCAACCGTATATTTTGCACGGTTTATATATGCGGCAATCGTATCTGCTGACATACTGCCAACTATATAAGTAGCATTTACCCCCGACGAAACACTAGTGTTAACCGGATGATTAAAATAACATTTTATTTTGGGGTTTACAGTTTGTGCTTTTACATAAGCTGTAAACATAAACGCTACCGCCGTAGCAGCTAACCCATAAGATGTAATTGTTTTTTTCATATTCAAAGTTTTTTAAGACTTTGAAAGCGGTTTTGGATTTTTATCAATCCAATAAGGTGTTCACCCTCAAAAGTGAGTACAATATACAATTAATTTGAATAATGTCAAATACCGGATGTAAATTTTACGTTTAAATAATAACTAGGTAATGTTGGGTTACACTAATCCTTAATTACTTTTTGTACATAAATTTTATCAGCGCGGGTAATCTGTATATAATACAAACCCGCTGGTTGGTTTTGCAAATCTACTTGCATTTCATTAGTTCCTATTGCTTCAACCTCTTTAACAGTTTGTCCAATAACATTTACAACTTTTACTTTTAAAACATCGCCGCTACTTTTTACGTTAACAGTAAAGCTATTTTTAAACGGGTTAGGAAACACATTAAAGCTTGATTCATTATTATCAATTGGGTTTACTCCTGCTGTTGGGCATGGGTTAGTAGTTGTTGCTAATGTGTGCGTACTAATAGCCTTAAAATCGCCTGCAAAAGCTTGTAAGTAAACATTCGCTATAGTATCATCATGTACTATAACTGTATTTTCATCATTTTTAGTATCGGCACCACTTGTCCAGTTATGAGAGCCTGTAAGCACTTTTGGGTCGCGGCAAGGTGCTGATGGGTCAACAATTAAATACTTATTATGATAAAGCGTGCTACTTGCATTATAGCCCACAAAATTAGTCCCTAAACCATTAGGCAGCGTTGTAGTATAAGGAGTATAAGTTCCGCTGCTATACTTATCTAATATGGCAGCCGCAAACACCCCCGCATTTTTTCTGGCTACTATATCCGAAGCATCCGTAGTTTCAGTAAAAGTAAACATGCCACAATACAAATCTGTAGTGGCAGAATTAATGTTATTTACTATTTGTGTGTTTACACCATCCGAAGGACTAAAATACAGTTCAACTTTTGTACCATCAATATGAAATATATGATTACCAGAGTTTGGTTTATTAGGCCCAAATTTAGAATTAGTAGCATTAAAAGCGCCACCATGGGTTGTATCACCCCACATAATATTAAATTCATGCGTATATGCCTGCGCAAGTTGTCGCGACTGAAAAATAATTACATTATTATAATCACCCTGCTGCATGGCTTTATCCCAGTCTGGCGAACCTGTCCATACAATTGCTTTTGTTGTATCAGAAGCATTTTCATCTATTATCACAAATTTATTATGGCAAATGCCGAAAGCAGTTGTAGTTGGACTAGCTGCAACCGGTATAGATGAATTAAGCGCTGCTACACCTGTGTTAGTTGATGCGTAACTTCCGTCTTGTATATAACGTATTTTAACTCCTCTAGTATGTGCTGCATTAATAGCAACATATATAGGGTCGCCTGTCCATGTTTTATATTCGTACTGAGATATATCAATAGTATATTTAGCTCTATTTATATATGAAGCAAGCGTATCAAAAACAACATTATTTAGGTAGTTTGCATTAACCCCACTAGAAAAAGAATGATCTGTGGGTTGTGTAAAATAAGCTTTAATTCTTTTTGTTTGCGCCTTAGCACTAATGCTAAATAAAGCCAATACAAATGAAAGAGCTACTATTTTAGCTAAACCTAAATTGATTTTATTATTTGTTAATACGGTTGATTGATTTTTTATTGCAGCTTCTGCAACGCTTAGTTTTGTTTTTTTCATATTCAAAGTTTTTTAAGACTTTGAAAGCGGTTTTGGATTTTTATCAATCCAATAAGGTGTTCACCCTCAAAAGCAGCTACAAATTACGTGTTAAATAAGCCTTTTCAACAAAAGGGCTTGCATTTTTAAGTTAAATAAAATACAGAATTATGTGGAATCAATATTATTTAACGATTTAAAATTTCTACAAAACTTCAAAAATCAAAGACAAAAAATTAGTTACTACGGCTTAACACATCATTTTTATAGACGGCAATTATTTATTATTTAAAAATTAGCCATCTCAAATATTCCGAGTTAAAAAAACAATATTTTGTATATATGAAACCTATTTTATACTTTTGTGAAAGTACTTTCATATATTATATAATGACAGATAAAATAACAAACCTCAAATATCTTGCTGGTGCTACTCGTTTCAGACGTATAAGTGAAAAGCTTTATGTAGATGGAGATAAAGTATATACTCAATTTGGCATCGATTTTAAAGCCAGTTGGTTCTCTATATATTATACATTAATTAATTCAGAAAAACCGCTTACTGTACAAGAGCTGGCTAACGAAATAGGTTTTACCCACATTACAGTAAAAAATGTAGTACGTGAACTTGAAACAGCAGGAATTGCAAAAATAAAAGCTAACCCAAACGATGGGAGATCAAAACACATTAGTCTTACACCAAAAGGGAAAACTCTTTATGATAAGCTAAACCCAATTTGGAAATTATTTTCAATGTCGTTAGAGCAATTACTAACGGCAGGACATCCCGATTGTATAAATATTCTTAATCGCATTGATACCGAGGTGGCAAAAAAACCACTTTCAGAAAGGATGAAAGATATCTCTACCGATAACCCTATCTCTATTGTGGATTTTAAACCTTCCCTAAAAAAATATTTTTATGAGTTAGCAGGCAATTGGCTACTTGGCATGCTAAATGGCAAACTTGAGAAAGAAGACGAATTAGCTTTAAACAATCCTGAAACTGTTTACTTAAAAGAAGGCGGTTTTTTATTCTTTGTACTATATAAAAACAAACCTGTTGGTTGCGTAGCATTAAAACGTTTAAGCGAAGATAGTTTCGAGTTTTGTAAATTATATGTAAGTCATGATGCTAGAAATATGGGACTAGCCACAAAATTAATTGAGCGCTGTATTACACGTTGTAAGGAAAACAATGCCAAACATCTTTACCTACAAACCACCAACGAATTAAAAGGGGCTCACAAATTATATTACAAACTAGGTTTTATGGATTGTAAAGCACCCAAAGAAATGAATGTACTAAAACGTACTGAAAAATTAATGGCTATTACATTATAATACTAAAGCTAATGTTTACAATACAAAAAAGTCAGCCAAACGAACTCGAAATTATACTGGGGTTATATCGCGATGCGGTAAAGTATCAAAAAGGAAAAGGATATAACCTGTGGCCAGAGTTTGAAAAATCATTAATTGAAAAAGAGATACAAGAACAACGTCATTATAAAATAACTGAAGCAGGTAAAATTGCCTGTGTATTTTCTGTGCTTTATAACGACCCCATTATTTGGAAAGAAAAAGATAAAGACCCTGCTATTTATTTGCATCGCATTGCTACAAACCTAAATTTTAAAGGTAAAAACATGATGCAGCTAATTACCAATTGGGCTCATGAGCATGCGATACAACATCACAAAAAACACATTCGCATGGATACTTGGGGTGATAACGAAAACCTAAAAAACTATTATATCAATTGTGGTTTTGCACACATGGGGCAAGTAAGCCTTCCAAAAAACCACGAACTCCCCTCCCACTACTGGGGCTCAACACTAAGTTTATTCGAAATTAAAATTTAACGCTTATGATACAATCAGTAATGGAACTAACAGAAAAAAATAGCTCAAAAACAAACGAAGAAGAAATTCAAATTGTAGAGTTTTTACCTGAACACAAACAACGCTTTAAAGAAATAAATGTACAATGGATTACTCGCTTGTATGTAATGGAAGTAGAAGACATTAAAACAGTTGAAGACCCCGAAGGATATATCTTAAAAGATGGCGGTAAAATATTTATTGCTTTATATAAAGGTTATCCTGTAGGAACTTGCGCTTACTTAAATTTAGGTAACGGTGTTTACGAAATGATAAAAATGGCTGTTGATGAAAATTACCGAGGGCTGAAGATTGGAAAAACAATTGGCGAAGTATCCATTCAAAAAATAAAAGAACTTAAGCCTAAAAAAATTATTCTTTTTTCAAACCGTAAGGGCTCTGCTAAAGCAATAAAAATGTATCATAAACTTGGTTTTGTAGAAGTTCCTCTAGGTACATCTGAGTTTACACGTGCAGATATCCGTATGGAGATAGTTTTATAATACCAAATATCTCAAACCAGTAAAAAAATTAGATGAAAAGGAAACTCTATAAATCAAAAAAACCTTGCTGGGCAATGGTTTTAGAAGTGGTACCTCCAGGAATCGATCCAGGGACACAAGGATTTTTAGACCTTCTATCTACCATAAACCCCAGTATTTTTGGCTCATTTAAAGGCAAAATTTCACATTTCCCAAACAATTCCGCATATAAACTCTGTACACCAAAATCGTTTATTTTCAATACAATTTTCCAAATAGATGCAAAGATAATTAATGATAAGCCATATAAATTATTAGAACGTTTATTCGGCTCTAATAATTTTTTGTTCGAAGATAATAGCATTATTATTAATGACACGTACATAATAAATGCCATTGACAAAATTCTGCAAAGAAATAAGGCTTAACTTATTCGTTATTTTTTGGCTACTTATTTTTCTTCCAATTACATCATAAATTTCTACTGTAGCGTTTTCAAGTAAAGATTTTGTTTGTAGAAAAAAGAACTCGAATGCAGGGTTGGGATAAGTGCTTATATCAATTCCATCGATGTATTTAGTAATTTCTGTGGTACATATTATAACCGTTACATTTGTTGAAGCTGTACCTGTGCAATTACTTCCATTAGTGCCGCTTACACTGTATGTAGTATTTATACTTGGGGTAGCAACTATACTTGCGCCTGTTGCATTTGTGTTCCATAAGTATGTTGCAGCGCCATTTGCATTTAAAGTAAACATATCACCTATACAAATGGTAGTATCGTTAGGGCTAATACTAATTACTGGTAAAGGATTAACAGTAAGCATGGTTGTAACTATACTATCGCAGCCTAAATGGGTCTGCAGCGTATCACTATAATTGCCCGGCATGGTATATGTATGGCCATTTATACTGTAAGATTGGTTTGAGCAAATTACCTGAGGGTTATTCCTACTTTTCGAATTATTAATAGTTAAATGTAAGGTGATAACCGAATCGCAGCCTAAAGCATTTTGTATTATGCGTGTTTGGCTTCCCGAAGAAATGTATGTATTGCCATACCAAGTAAAACTATTACATACACTAGCTGTTGTATCGCTTGTTGTGCTATTATTAATTGTTAGGTGCAGGGTAATAGTAGAGTCGCAACCTAAGGCATTCGTACGATGCTGGGTGTATATTCCTGATGAAGTATAAGCTGTTCCATTTAATGTATAACTACCACAAGCGGTTTGTATTTGACTGCTTGCTGTGCCATTATTAATTGTCAGGTGCAGGGTAATAGCAGAGTCGCAACCCACGGCATTTGTAAGATGCTGGGTGTATATTCCTGATGAAGTATAGGCAGTTCCGTTTAATGTATAACTGCCACAAGCGGTTTGTGTTTGACTGCTTGCTGTGCCATTGTTAATTGTCAGGTGCAGGGTAATAGCAGAGTCACAACCCACAGCATTCGTACGATGCTGGGTATATATTCCTGATGAAGTATAGGTAGTTCCATTTAATGTATAACTGCCACAAGCGGTTTGTATTTGACTACTAGAGGTACTATTTCCAACAGAAATATAAGCAATACGAGTCAAGCTATCGCAATTTGTATTGCCGCAGGCTTTTAATTTTACAGTATATTTTCCATTGGCGGTATACGTATGTACCACCGGGTTATTGATTGATGTTTGTCCATCGCCAAAGTTCCACACGTAAGAAGTGGCATTTGTACTTGTACTTGTAAAAGTAACCTTACCTGTAGAGTTTCGGCAAAAGGTAGTTGTATCAGCGGTAAAACCAATATGAACAGGTGCATAATTAAGCTGAGCAGCTGTTTTACTGCACGCATTATTTGTAACGGTTACTTTATAAAACCCATCTTGCGTTGGTGTGTAAGACGGACTGGTGGCACCAGTAATAGCTACATTATTAAAAATCCATTGGTAGGTAGAGTCTACTGCGTTAGTGCTTAACACATTTCCGTTTAAAGTAATGGTAGGTGTAACAACCGTAGGATAAAGAGTTATGTAATTTACTTTTGTAACACTATCACAATTAAGAGCTCCGCATGCTTTTAGGCTTACGGTATATTTCCCATAACTGCTGTATGTATGATTAAAATTTGCGTTAGATGTTGTTGTTAAGGTTTGTCCATCTCCAAACGACCAATAATAAGAAGTTCCATAAGTACCGGTATTTGCAAAACCAATGGTTTGGGGCGCTGTTGAACAGATGACAGAAGCTGACCCTACTGTAAATGCGGCATGTGTGTGATTATAAGCATAGGTAGCCGTAGTGGCTGTACAACCGGGGTTATCAATAGATATTTTATAAGTACCATCAGCCGTTGGAGTATAGGTTTGAGATGTAGCACCTGTTATTAATGTACCACCTAAATACCATTGATAAGTAGAGGCAACTGCAGTTGTAGATAACTGATTTCCATTAAGTGTAATGGTAGGAGTAGGAACTGTTGGAGAAATAGTAATGTAATTTGTTCGTGTTAACGTATCCGCATAAACACCGTTTTTTGCAATCATAGAAACTGTATATACACCTACAGCTGTATATGTATGGATAGGTCCTCCGGAGCCATTGTATGTATAAGGTGCCGTGCCATCTCCCCAATTAATAACATAACTAGTAGCATTAGTTGAGCTATTTGAAAGCAAAGTGTAATTTGTATTAGGGCCGCAAATGGCTGTTGGGCTACACGTAAAATTAGATTTTAACGGATGGTAATAATATCCCGCAGATGGAGTTGTGCAACCATTGCTGTTTGTAATAACAACCACAAAAGTACCGGTTGTTAAACCTACATTAAAACTTGCAAGTGTATCTCCACTTATAGCAGTACCGTTTTTATACCATTGATAATGAGTTGCTGTGGCAGTAGTAGAAAGTGTTGTTCCGCTTAGTGTTACTGTAGGCACTGGCAATGCAGCATTTACAGTAATGTAATTGGTTTTTAAAAGACTATCTGTATAAGTACCGTTACTTGCAATAAGCTTTACACTATATGTTCCCGTATTTGTATATGTATGCGTAGGCGATCCTGTGGTTGATGTAGTTCCGTCACCAAAATTCCAAAGGTAAGTAGTTGCATTTTGAGTAGTGTTATTAAATGTAATTGTTGTATTAGTACAAGCTGCTGTATGATTAGCAGTAAAAGAAGGAATTACCATTAAAGGGTCTGCCGCAAATATAGTATAATCAATAGCCTGCCCTCCGCGTATAACAGAGCCGTTATAACATCCATCCGTAATATAGCCTTGCGAGTTGTCGTATGCCAAAATACGCATACGTAAAGGGGTATTTCTAACTGCTGTAATAGGTATTTGTATGTTAAATGGATTTATGGCAAAACTTCCTCCACAAACAGAGTTTACATTGGCAGCTACGTTTACTTCTTCGGTACTGGTAAATAATCCGTCATTATTAAAATCTATCCACATACCAAAATAACCGCAAACACTTCCGTTTGAAACAACATAAGTTGAATATGTACTGCCTGCGTGTACCGTGTATTGATTAATACATGTTCTATCTATATAAGTACTTCCTCCTAACGGACTTCTAAAAAAAGTTGTTGTATCAAATGTAAACCAGCTGAAAACACCCGTATAACCACCTGCTACATTAATGTGGCATCCAGCAGCAACAGGAACTTGAGGAATTGTTATTGTAACTGGTTTAAATGTACTGTCGCATCCGTAAGCATTGCAAGCTTTTAACGACATGGTATAACTGCCCGAAACAGTATAAATATGCGTAGGTGTAATTGAATTTGTTACCAGTGCAGAACCATCGCCAAAATTCCATGTATAAGATGTGGCGTTATATGATGTACTGGTAAATAATGTACTGGTTGTGCACCCAACAGTAGTGGCCGTAGTAAAACTTGTAACAGGTTTTGTAGGGTTATTTAATATTCTTACAGCGTACTCTTCTACTTGCCCACAAGAAGGCGCCACACAAGGTGAATTAGGATACATCGAACTATAATCTGATATCACACGCATTCTAACATATTGATTAAATGCAGTTGTGCTTGCCGGAATATTAATATTTTTACTAAGTTGGTAATTAACCGTTGTGTCAGACAAAATTAGTTCAGACGAAGTGAAATTTCCGTCATTATTTATATCAAGCCAAACATTTATATATTCTCTGGGCTCAGTTCCGTTATTGTTATAAACACTTATATTGATAGGATATGTGTTGCCAATAGTTACATCTGTTTTAGCAAAACACGAATAATCAAAATAACTGCTTATATCAACCCCTGTAGTATTGTTAATGGAACCAAAAGTAACATTAGTAATTCCTCCGTAAGCACAATGAGTCCCAACAGGAGTACACGCTGCGGATGGCAATACAATAGGATGTGTATATAAATAAATTGTTTTTTGTTTTTGTATAGAATCTGTAAAACAAGAAGTGGTTTTAACTGCCAGTATATTAAAGGTTGTAATACCCGTTATATTGTTGGGGTATGAAAACGTAAGTAAGCCCCCATTCCCGGCTTGTGCCGTACCTATTTTTGTATAGCCTTGCCTAAGCTGATAGTTTACGCCGGTTTGCGTGTTGCTAACTGTTAACGAAATCATATTGCCGCTACAGACAGAATCAGCTGAAGCAGAAATAATGAGTGGATTTATACTGTGACCAACAACCCAAGTGCTGAAAGTCGATGTGTCTGAACCGTTGGCATTGCTTACAACAAGGGTAACAGTATTATTTCCTTCTGTACGAAGTTTCACCTTTGCATTATAGCTTGTAGCAAATAGAGTATCATTTATCAACCATTTATAATTATAACCAGTAAAAGGATAGGTGGTACTGTTTAAAATCAATGTATCGCCCAAGCAATAAGAACTAGAACTATTTTGAACTGTAAAACTACTGATAGGAAGCGTTTCACAACTAGCTAGGTTACTTGTCATAATCATGTACCCTTTAGCGCCTACACCAACAATAGTACTATTAAAATTATCTAGCATATTAATGCTCTGATAATTTTGCAGTTTAAATTTCTCCCAAGATGTGCCTCCGTCTTTAGTAATGTATAACCCCAAATCGCTAGCTACTAATACTGTGTTAGGGTCAATAGCTAATACAACCCCGTTAGAAGTAAACGGAAGTGTAATAGCGGTATACGTTACCCCATAATCTGTAGATTTTAAAAGGCTGTTTGTTTCTTGAGCGCCAACATACAGCACATTATGCACACAACTAATTTGCTGAAAAGTTGTATTAGTATATGTTTTTGTAGACCATGTATGTCCCCCATCTACCGACTTTAGTATTGTGTTTTGGCCCACCGCGAAAGCCGTGTCGGCACTTGCAAACTTTACATCGCTAAGGTAATTTGTAGTGCCTGATGAAATAATACTCCAGGCCGCGCCCGCGTTTGTGCTATATGCCATCTGGCCATTGGTTCCAACAGCAATGGCATTACTTCCATTTGCATCAACACCATTAAAATAAACAGGCGGGCTCATAGTTGAGTTGTTAATGGCATAGTTCCAGTTACTTCCGCCATTGGTAGTATTTAGCACACAATAATCGCTACCAAACTCTATTAATCCAGTAGCCATTGCGCTTGTAGAACTTGTAAGCGCAATATCCTGTAAAAAGGCAGAAGTAATCTGCAAATTGTTATTATCATATAAAGGGCCTGTTATAGCCCAAGAGCTACCACCATTAGTAGATTTTATAAATTGATTACTACCGCCAATCCAAATATCATTCGCAGAGTAACAATCTACAGAAAATAAATCTTGTGTTGCCCCAACATTTACTTTAGAAAATTGAGAAAATCCTTTTACAATAATAAAAGTGAAAACGAAAAGCAGTAATGTTTTTTTCATAGGCCGAGTTTTTTAATTAATAAACTTAAAACAAATATACTATTTCTCATATTAACTAATTGTAATTAAAACAATGGATTTATTAGTATAAATATAGCCCTTAACTGCATCTATTAAATAACTTTCTACTCATTTTTTAGCTGAATGTTACTAATGAAGTAGTTAAAATTTGCGTCACTTATCAATGCCAATTTTAGAAGTATATATTCTTTTTATAAAATTTAAAAGCCAGCCTTAATTTATAAGGCTGGCTTTTAAAAAAAGAGTGATTACTTAGAAATTACTACCCTTTTGTTTACTACATTATTATTACCTGAAATTTTAATATTATAAATGCCGTTAGTTAAATCACTAACATTAATATTAGCTGTGCCGTCTATTGTTTGGCTTAAAACTAATCTTCCGGTTAAATCAAACATCTCTACTAACTGCAGAGTTGTCGTTTTTGCATCTATAGTAAAATTACCATTGTTTGGGTTAGGATATACATTAATACTATTGGCTACAGTTAATATTGATTCATGATTTTTTATACCCATAGCCTCTTCAAAAGTTAAGTTAGATGGTACCACATGCGATTCTTGTTTACAGCCCGGACAATTTAAATAAATAGTTTGTGCGGTCGAGGACCAAGGACATATATTACTCCATGTACCGAATGTAATTAAATATTCATGATTATCTTCAAAATAACCAGGCGTGGAGCCACAATTGCAAAAATTAGGTGGGTTATTTGAAGCATATGTATTTATGGGTTGGTAGCAATTGAACCAAACCGGAGCTCCATTTGTGGGCCAACAGCCACCTGAAGGGTTAGCTACTCCCGTTCCTAAAACTGGGCTATAAGGAGCGACACTGCCAACAGGAACTTCTTCAACCCCCCAATAATAACCTACGTTAGGGTCGGTAGAAGTTGTGTAATTATACGCTTCTATATTATAATAACTATTACCTGATACAAGTGTGCTCGAAGTTGTAAACTGTGGTTTTATATTTTGTATCGTAACTAATTGACTTGCTGTACTTGAACAACCTGTAGCGGTGTTTAGTACAGTTACATTATAAGTGGTATTTGATGTTATAGGCTCATTTAGGCATGGTCCCGAACCAAGATATGTGTTACCGCCTTTGCCATGTGTGTACCAGGTAATTGTATTAGGTGCGCCTGCTGGATAGTTTTGACATAATGAGACGCTGCTACCTGAACATACAGTTGTATTGCCAGTAATTACCGGAGCTGGGCTACAATTAATGTAAACTACTACCCCAGTAGATATTTCTGGAACACATGCAGTAGTATTGCTAACTCCAAAAGTTATTTTGTAATAGTTGCCACAAGTTAATGCACTACTACCCGGAATTGTAAATGAATTACCAAATGGGGTTGAAGATGAACCACTTGATACGAAAATTGGATTTTGTCCATTCTGTAAACACTGGTCAACTTCCCAATAATAAGTAGTTGGTGTTATATTACCTGTAGAAGAATAACTTGTGTTTACCACAATTGGATTATTTGCACATAAAGGAGAGGTTACTACAGAAATAACAGGACTTAAACTAGGATAAACAATAACATCGCCATCTACCTGTTCGGGTAAGCTTAAAGTCGTATAAACACCTTGAGCACTAGAATATGTAGTATAACCGCCAAAAGAATTTAGGGTAATAGTTGGCGTGGATAAGTTAGGATTGATACTAAAAAATGTACCGGTGAGAGTTGCTGCTGCAGGTTTTACCCCTACTATTAACCCTGTGCTCGGGATATACTCAAGTTGAGACCCCATTGCGGTATTTGTATAATTAGGTGGATTAAAATTATAAGTATATGTAGAACCAAATATTGGTGCAATTGCATTTAAACCATTATACATAGTATATATACCGCTTCTTGTGCTAGCCCAAATATGATTAGAACCATCGTATTGCACACCGGCAACACAATTATCGGTACCAGCGTTACCAAAATTATATCCTACAAAGGATGAATTAATATAGGTATAAGAAGGGCTCAACTGTAATTCGAAAACATTTTGCTGCCCAGTTCCAAAACTGTAGTTAGTAAATCCGGTTCCCCAAGCAAGATGCGTTTGGTCGGCAGAAAGTGACATTTGAATTACCGCATAAAGACGTGTGTTAACATATTGGAAGAAGCCCATTCCTTGATA
>DATHOW010000174.1:0-8279 GCA_035484495.1 Bacteroidia bacterium
GATTTAGGCATAAAATCTGGCGATAAAATCGGATTAATTTCCAACAACCGCCCCGAGTGGAATTTTGTCGACCATGCTTGCTTGCAAACAGCTTCTATCAACACACCATTATATCCCACCATTAGTGACCACGATTTAAAATTTGTTATTACCGATGCGCAAATACAGTACTTTTTTGTGTCTAATGCCGATATGTATCATAAAGTAAGACTAGCTTGCGACGGCTCTACTGTAAAAGAAATTTTTACTTTTTCTAAAATTGAAGGTGCGCGTTCTATTCATGATTTAATTACTATTGGAAAAAGCAAACCACAGGAACCAAAGCTGGAAGAAATTAAAGCAATTATAAAACCGGATGATTTAGCAACCATTATTTATACTTCAGGCACCACAGGTAACCCTAAAGGAGTTATGCTTTCGCATCGTAACTTTATCAGTAACATTATTGGTACAGAAAAACTGTGCCCCTTTAATAAAGAATGGCGCGCACTTAGTTTCCTTCCTTTAAATCACGTATATGAAAGAATGTTGTCTTATTTATATCTAAGTCAGGGAATGTCTATTTATTATGCCGAAAGTTTAGATACTATTGGTGATAATTTAAAAGAAGTAAAACCACAGATTTTTGTTACCGTTCCGCGCCTATTAGAAAAAGTGTACGAAAAAATTGTAGCTACCGGAGCTAAACTTACGGGTGTTAAAAAAGCTTTGTTTTTCTGGGCTTTAAATTTAGGCTTGCGTTATGAGCAGCATGGTGCTAATGGTTGGTGGTACGAATTTCAATTAAAAATAGCTAACAAACTTATTTTCAGCAAATGGCGCGAGGCTTTGGGTGGCAATGTAGTTGCCATCGCGTCAGGTGGCTCTGCTTTACAACCGCGTTTAGCAAGGGTTTTTCATGCGGCAAAAATTAAAGTGTTAGAGGGCTATGGCTTAACCGAAACTTCGCCTGTGGTAGCTGTTAACACATATAAAGATGAAGACACAAAAATAGGAACCGTTGGCCCTATTATAAGTAATGTTAAAGTTAAGATAGCTGAAGACGGAGAAATTTGTGTAAAAGGCCCTAATGTAATGTTGGGTTATTATAACCATCCCGAGTTAACAAAAGAAACTATTGATGCAGAAGGTTGGTTTCACACAGGAGACATTGGTATAATAGAAGATGGAAAATTCTTAAAAATAACCGACCGCAAAAAAGAAATCTTTAAAACATCGGGCGGAAAGTATATTACCCCACAGTTTATCGAAAATAAATTAAAAGAAAGTCGTTTTATTGAACAAGCAATGGTTATTGGTGAAAACGAAAAATTCCCCGCAGCATTTGTAGTCCCTTCGTTTCCTTTTTTAAAGGAATGGTGTGTTAAACACAATGTTACTTATACCACAAATATAGAAATGGTGAAAAATGAAGAAATTGTTAAACGCATTATGCTTGAGGTAGATAAAGCCAACGAAAGTTTAGCACCCTACGAAAGAATTAAGAAAATACAACTGCTGCCAACCGAGTGGAGTGTAGAACGTGGCGAAATGACACCTAAACTTTCCCTAAAAAGAAAGGTTATTATGGCGGCTAATAAAGAGGCTTATCACGCTATTTATAACTTCGATAACGGCTTGCGTTAAATTTTAATAAATATTATGCGTGCATAATACTATTTTTATATATTTGTGTTAGCAATGTCAAAAAAGCATACTGAAACAATAGATTCTAAATTAAAAACTGCATGGCAAATTGTAAGCAGAATGTATAACACCGAAGCCGTTTTACACGATGCAACTATAGCTATGGCACACTTCCTTTTAAATGTAGATAGTAATGAAGGTTCTTTTGCTTCTGATATAGCCCCGCAATTAGGCATGGAAAGCACTTCGCTTTCTCGTATTATATTGTCTTTAGAGGAAAAGAAATTAATCATTCGTAAAAGCGATAAAGCTGATAAACGTAAAATATTAATTAGGCTTACCAAAAAAGGAAAAGAGCAAAAAGAACTGGCAAAAAACATTGTGCGCAATTTTAATCATATAGTGCAAGTGAAATTGGGGAAGCAACGTATAGAAGACTTTTTTAAAACCATTGATGAAATAAGTGATTTAGCTGAAGAACGAAATAAATTATTAAAAAAATAAATTATAAAAAATGAAACGCATCATTCAAAAAGTTGCCGTACTGGGTTCAGGTGTTATGGGAAGCCGCATAGCATGCCACTTTGCAAACATTGGTTGCGAAGTTTTATTGCTTGATATTGTTCCTAAAGAGCCTAACGATGCTGAAAAAGCAAAGGGACTTACGTTAGAAAGTAAAGCTGTAAGAAATCGTATTGTAAATAACGATTTTCAATTTGCTTTAAAATCAAATCCATCGCCTATATATAAGAAAGAATTTGCATCACGTATCACCACCGGAAACTTTGATGATGATATGCAAAAAATTTCTACTTGTGATTGGGTGATAGAAGTAGTAATTGAAAATTTAGATATTAAAAAGAAAGTTTTTGAAAACGTAGAGAAATTCCGCAAAGCAGGAACGCTTATTACATCAAACACTTCGGGTATCCCTATCCATTTAATGGCAGAAGGCAGGAGCGATGATTTTAAAGCGCATTTCTGCGGAACGCATTTCTTTAACCCGCCGCGTTATTTAAAATTATTAGAAATTATTCCAACTCCGCATACTAAAAAAGAAGTGGTAGACTTCTTTATGGAGTATGGTGAAAACAACCTTGGTAAAACAACTGTATTATGTAAAGATACCCCGGCCTTTATAGCAAACCGCGTAGGTGTGTTTGGTATTATGGCACTTCTGCACTTAGTAGAAAAAATGGGACTTACTGTTGAAGAAGTTGATAAATTAACTGGTCCGGTTTTAGGTCGTCCAAAATCGGCAACTTTCCGTACGGGTGATGTGGTTGGTTTAGATACTTTGGTGCACGTAGCTAATGGCTTGGTACAAAATTGCCCGAATGATGAAGTTAAAGATTTATTTGTTCTACCCGGCTATCTTAAAAAGATGGTTGAGAACAAATGGTTAGGTGATAAAACCGGACAAGGTTTTTACAAAAAAGTAAAAGGCGCTGATGGAAAATCAGAAATACAGGCGTTAGATTTAAAAACACTTGAATACAAACCTTCGCAAAAAGTAAAATTTGCAACCTTAGAATTAACTAAGCCAATTGATAATTTAAAAGAACGTGTAAAAGTTTTAGTTGCCGGCAAAGATAAAGCAGGTGAGTTTTACCGTGCAACTTTTGCAGGTTTATTTCAGTATGTAACTAATCGTATTCCTGAAATTGCAGACGAATTATATAAAATAGATGACGCATTAAAAGCAGGTTTTGGTTGGGACTTAGGTCCATTTGAATATTGGGATGCTGTTGGTGTACAAGGCTTCATAGCTACTATGGAATCTTTAAATAATAAACCTGCTGCTTGGGTTTACGATATGCTAAAAGCAGGTAACACATCTTTCTATAAAATAGAAAATGGGGTTAAAAAATATTATGATATTCCAACAAAATCATACAAAACAATTCCGGGTACCGAAAATTTAATTGTATTAGATAACATTCGCGAAAGCAAAACTGTTTGGAAAAACAGCGGCGTTAATATTATTGATTTAGGTGATGGAATTTTAAATGTAGAATTCCATACTAAAATGAACACCATTGGTGGCGAAGTTTTAGCAGGCATTAATAAAGCAATTGAAATTGCAGAGAAAGATTACAAAGGTTTAGTTATTAGCAATGAAGGCGCAAACTTCTCTGCTGGTGCAAACGTGGGTATGATTTTTATGATGGCTGCTGAGCAAAATTATGATGAATTAAATATGGCTGTTAGGTTGTTTCAAAATACAACCATGCGTATTCGCTATTCATCAATTCCGGTTGTAGTAGCGCCGCATAACTTAACCTTAGGTGGTGGTTGCGAAATTTGCTTGCACGCCGATAAAGTGATTGCTCACGCTGAAACCTATATTGGTTTGGTGGAGTTTGGTGTAGGTCTTATCCCGGGTGGTGGTGGTACAAAAGAATTTGCCGTTCGTTTAAGCGATTCGTTGCACGAAGGTGATGTTGAAACAAACGCTTTCCGCGATAAATTTTTAACCATTGGTCAGGCAAAAGTAGCTACATCAGCTTACGAAGCTTTTGATATGGGTATTTTAAGAAAAGGAACTGATAGAGTGGTTGTATCACGTAGCCGTCAATTAAGCGAAGCTAAAGCAGAATGTTTACGCATGGCAGATAGTGGTTACACAAAACCAACGCCACGTAAAGATATCCGTGTATTAGGTAACGAAATTTTAGGTTTAGTTTATGTAGGTGCAAACTCTATGCGTAGCGGAAATTACATCAGCGACCACGATCAACTAATTTCAGAAAAATTAGGTTTTGTTTTGGCAGGTGGTAATTTGTCTCAACCAACAATGGTTTCTGAACAATATTTATTGGATTTAGAAAGAGAAATGTTTTTATCGCTTTGTACCGAACGCAAAACGTTAGAGCGTTTGCAAAGTATTATTAACGGAGGAAAAGTTTTAAGAAATTAATCATTTAAATAAAAATTAAAATGAACGCATATATTGTAGCAGGTTTTAGAAGTGCCGTAGGAAAAGCTACCCGCGGGGTGTTTCGCTTTCATCGCCCTGATGATTTAGCTGCTGAAGTTATCCAGCATTTAATGGCTTCACTCCCTCAAATTGATAAAGATAAAATTGATGATGTGTTAGTTGGTAATGCAATGCCTGAGGCAGAGCATGGTTTAAACGTAGCACGTTTAATTTCTTTGTTAGCTTTAGGTACCGATGAAGTGCCGGGCGTAACCGTTAACCGTTATTGCGCTTCGGGTTTAGAAACCATTGCTATGGCAAGTGCAAAAATTCATGCTGGCATGGCCGATTGTATTATTGCAGGTGGTACCGAAAGTATGAGCCTTATACCAATGGGAGGTTGGCGAGTGATTCCAAACCCAAGAATTGCAAAAGAGCATGCCGATTGGTATTGGAACATGGGCTTAACAGCTGAAGAAGTTGCTAAAGTTTATAAAGTATCTCGCGAAGACCAAGATGTATTTAGTTATAACTCACATCAAAAAGCTATAGCTGCAATTAAAGCAGGCAAGTTTAAAGATGAAATTGTTCCGGTAAAAATTACCGAAACATTTTTAGATGAAAAAGATAAACGCAAAACTCGTGATTATGTAGCTGATACAGATGAAGGGCCTCGTGGAGATACTTCGGTTGAGGCACTAGCAAAATTAAAACCGGTATTTGCAAATGGTGGAAGTGTTACTGCTGGTAACTCATCACAAACAAGTGATGGTGCTGCTTTTGTAATGGTTGTTAGCGAAAAATTTATGAAAGAACATAATTTAAAACCTATCGCGCGTATGATATCACATGCAGCAGCAGGTGTTCCTCCACGTGTTATGGGCATTGGCCCAATAGCAGCTATACCAAAAGCGCTTGAAAAAGCAGGCATGAAATTGCAGGATATAGATTTATTTGAATTAAACGAAGCATTTGCTTCACAGTCATTAGCTGTTGTTAGAGAGTTAGGCATTAATCCTGATTTAGTAAACGTAAATGGAGGTGCTATTGCATTAGGCCACCCATTGGGTTGCACAGGTGCAAAACTATCAGTACAGTTATTTAGTGAGCTACGTCGCAGAAATAAAAAATACGGCATAGTAACTATGTGTGTTGGTACAGGTCAGGGCGCGGCAGGTGTATTCGAACTTTTAAATTAATAATTATAAAATCATTATAAATGGAAGCAACATCAAAATCAAATCAAACTAAAGGAGGCGAGTTTATTATTAAAGAAACAAACGCCCAAGATATCTTCATTCCGGAACAGTGGACAGAAGAACAACTAATGATGAAAAAAACGTGTGAAGATTATCTTGCACAAGAAGTTTGGCCCATCTTAGATAAAATAGATTCGCAAGAAGAAGGTCTTATGCCAAAACTTATGGAAAAAGCTGGAGAGCTTGGTATCCTTGGTATATCGGTACCTGAGGCATACAATGGTTTAGGTTTTGATTTTGTTACCTCTATGCTAACTACCGAAGTTATAGGTGCAGGTCATTCTGTAGCGGTTGCACTTTCTGCACATACGGGCATCGGTACATTGCCAATTTTATATTACGGTAACGAAGCACAAAAAAAGAAATACATTCCGAAATTAGCCACAGGCGAGTGGAAAGCTTGTTATTGCTTAACTGAGCCCGGCAGTGGTTCTGATGCTAATAGCGGAAAAACTTCTGCTAAACTTTCGGCTGATGGAAAACACTATGTTTTAAACGGACAAAAAATGTGGATTACCAACGGTGGTTTTGCGGATATATTTACTGTGTTTGCAAAAATTGATGACGATAAAAATTTGTCTGCATTTATTGTGGAAAAATCTTTTGGGGGCATTTCTTTAAATCCTGAAGAACATAAAATGGGCATTAAAGGAAGCTCTACCCGTCAGGTATTTTTTAACGACTGCAAAGTTCCGGTAGAAAATTTATTATCTGAAAGAGAAAATGGATTTAAAATTGCGGTAAATATTTTAAATATTGGTCGTATTAAATTAGCAGGTGCTGCTATTGGGGCATCAAAACAAGTAATTACAAAATCAATAGAATATACAAACGAGCGTAACCAGTTTGGTCGTCCAATTTCAAAATACGGAGCTATCCGTTATAAATTGGCTGAACAAGCAGTAAGAACTTTTGCCTGCGAAAGTGCGGCGTATCGTGCTTCTCAAAATATTGAAGATGCTATACATGCGCTAATTGCTAGCGGTATGGATGAAGCAAAAGCCAAACTAAAAGGCATCGAGCAATTTGCTGTTGAGTGTGCTATTCTTAAAGTACACGGGTCTGAAGTGTTAGATTATGTAGTTGATGAAGGTGTTCAGGTGTATGGTGGAATGGGTTATAGTGCCGAGGCTCCTATGGATAGAGCTTACCGCGATGCACGTATCAATCGTATTTTTGAAGGAACAAATGAAATCAATCGTATGCTTATTATAGACATGGTTTTAAAACGTGCTATGAAGGGCGAATTAGATTTAATGGGACCTGCACAAAAAGTTGCTTCAGAACTTATGGGCATTCCTGATATGAGCGAGCCGGATGATACATTGTTTGCTTACGAAAAACAATTAATCGTTAATTACAAAAAAGCTATCCTAATGGTAGCCGGTGCAGCCGTTCAAAAATTAATGACTACACTAAGCAAAGAGCAAGAAATTATAATGAACATTGCCGATATGGCAATTGAAACCTACGTGGCAGAATCTGTTTTATTACGTGTAGAAAAATTAGTTGGCATGCGTGGCGAAGCAGCTTGCGAAGCACAATTAGCCATGATGCGTGTTTACTTAAATGATGCTTGCGATAAAATTGGCATTTACGGTAAAGAGGCTTTAAATAGTTTTGCCGAAGGTGATGAATTGCGAATGATGTTAATGGGATTAAAACGCTTTACAAAACAACAACCATTCAATCCAAAAGCGGCTCGTCAGGTGGTGGCAGAAAAATTAATTGCAGCAAACAAATACTGTTTCTAAAAAATAATGAAAAACATTTTTTACGAAGGTAAAGTTTTGTGGAGCCAGGTAGATGCTAATATGCATCTACGTCACTCTGCTTACGCAGATTTTGCCGCGCAGGCTCGATTAGAAATTTTGGGCTCCTTAGGTTTTAATGCAGATTTGTTGGAGCAACTGCATGTAGGACCCATTTTATTTCGCGAAGAATTAATTTACATGCGTGAGGTTCGTCCAAACGATACCATAAAAATGACCTGTGCTTTAACGAAGTGCAGACCGGATGGTTCTCGTTGGTCGTTCAGACAGGAAATGTATAGAAGCGATGGCATTCAGGCTGCGGTAATAAATGTAGATGGTGCTTGGATTGATACCATAAAAAGAAAACTTGTAGGACTTCCCGAAGAATGGGCATCAAAATTTTTAGACATTCCTAAAAGCGATGACTTTGTGTTAGAGCCAATTCCTGTTAAAAAAGTAGAACCAATTGTAATAAATAAAAACATGACACCTTTAGAAGAAAAATTTGAAGCCGCAAAAAAACGCGTACTAGAGTTAACCGAAAAACCATCTAACGAAAAAATGTTAGAGTTATACTCGCTTAACAAACAAGCTACCATTGGCGATATAAATGCTGATAAGCCTGCTATGTTTGATTTTGTAGCTGCGGCAAAGTACAATGCCTGGAATGCAAAAAAGGGCATTAGCAAAGAAGATGCACAGCAAAAATATATTGATTTT
>DATHOW010000175.1:0-7575 GCA_035484495.1 Bacteroidia bacterium
TTTATGAGAAGACCACATTATTTTAGTTTTACGTAAATAGTATATAAAACTATAAACGGAAGAAAAATCCATAAACAAAGTGAATAAAGGCCACCAAAAAATACAAACAGCATAAATAAAATAAAATCTACAAAATTTGGTTTGGTATCTTTTGGGTGTTTATCTAAATCAAAGGCTGCACGTAATTCACTTATTTTCATATCGAGTGCCTGCTCGGTTGTAAACTTGTTGTAGTATAAATTTTTTGTTCTTCTGCCACGGGCAAAAGCTTTTAGCACGCCCAAAAAATTAAATAAAATACCGAGCATAGCACCGCTAACATCAATTAAAAAAGCAGCCCAATAACTTTTGCAACCCGATGCAACTTCCCAGGCACTTATTTCGCTTTCGCCGGCAACGGTAGTTTCATATTCAGTTAACAGATGGTGTATGTCGTGTTTAATAACAGCTTTACGTCTTGCATCAAAATTTGGAAAGTAAAAATGAAACTTAGGCGATATATCAATTTTTACACTTGAGCTGCTTTGTCCGCCATCAGCATCTAAATTATTATCTGCATAAAACTTACTTAAAATCTCGCGTGGAGTTTTATCGTCGTTCATGTTGTGTTTATATTTTCTTTAAAAGCACAGTCAAAATTCTTGGTAAGGTTGTTCTGTCGTTATCATCAAAATATTCGTTAACATTTACAACTTCAAGTCCGTGTTTTTTCGCAGCACTTGTAAAGTCAGAAATATGATGATTAAAACAACTTACAATTTGTGTTCCTTCTTCTGTTTCAAATCTGGCTTTAGTACCTGCATATTGTTTAAAGGGGTGCAACTCTCCAACATAAACGTGCCCACCTGAAACTAATGCTTTTGAAACTTGGTCAAAAATTGGTTCAAGGTTTTCAATATGCTCAAGTACCAAACTAAAACTTACCAGGTTGTATTTTTTATTTGTAAAATCCCAAGGCTTAGTTATATCTGCCTGAATAAATTGAATTTTATCAGAATTTATTTTTGATTTTGCTTTGGCAAGCATTTCAGTTGAAAGGTCAACGGCAGTAATTTGTTTTGCTTTGGTAATAAACCACTCCGTATTTTTACCGGTACCGCAACCAATTTCTAAACAAGCATCAAAATTAATAGTTGCTAAAGTTGTGCGTAAAGCCAAAGCTTCGAGGTCGCGTGTTTTGTTGTAGTTGGTGTCGTACTGTGCTGCCCAAGTATCGTAGGCTTGTTTTGTGTTCATTATTGTTTCTTTAAAAAATCGCCATCAACAATAAGCAAGGTTGCTCCGTTTTCAGAAAACGAACGATGCGAGCTTAATTCATCAGATACCACATAACTCATGCCCTTGGTTAGCATAACAGGCTCACCCAATTTTAGCTCGCTTAAAAAAGCTCCTTCTAGGCAATGCACAATATGTCCTTTCTCACACCAATGGTCGGCAAGATAATTTTTTGTGTACTCTACAATTCTAATTCGTAAACCACCTAGTTGAATGGTTTGCCAAAATGAGGTTCCGGTTTCGCCTTTGTGTTCTACTTTTTCTACGTTAGACCAATCTATATGTTGAAAGGGAATATTGCTCATTTTGTAATTAGTTTAAAAATCAATTTCTAACAGAACAGGACAATGATCACTATGCATGGCATCGGGTAAAATTATCGAGCGTTTTAAACTCGATTGCAAATTTTCGGTAACCATGTTATAATCTATACGCCAGCCTAAGTTTTTGGCTCGTGCATTAGCGCGGTAACTCCACCAGCTATACTGATGAGGTTCTTGATTAAAATGCCTGAAACCATCAACAAAGCCCGATGCCACAAATTTATCAAACCACTCGCGCTCCTCCGGTAAAAAGCCTGATGTGTTGGCATTGCTTTTTGGGTTATGTATATCAATGGCTTTATGGCAAATATTGTAATCGCCACTTATAATAAGTTTTTTACGCTCTTTTCTCAGTTTTTCGGTATATTTTAAAAAATCATCCAACCATTTCATTTTAAACGCCTGGCGATCGTCGCCGCTGCTGCCACTTGGGTGGTAAGCGCTAATAATTGATACATCTCCAAAATCTACACGTAAAACACGGGCTTCATCATCATAAGCTTTTATGCCACAGCCGTAAACCACATTATCGGGTTTAGTTTTGCTTAAAATGGCAACACCGCTGTAACCCTTTTTTTGAGCCGAGTACCAGTAGTGGTATTTGTAGCCTAATTCTTCAAATTGAGCTACATCAACCTGCTCTTTTTCGGCCTTAATTTCTTGCAGGCAAAGTACATCGGGGTTGGTAGCTTTAAGCCACTGTATAAGCCCTTTATTTAGGGCGGCTCTAACGCCATTTACGTTGTAGGTTACAATTTTTTTCTTCATAATGCAATGTTGCAAAAATACTTGTTAAAAACATTACTTATTTATTATTATTGCTATATTTGGGCAGTTTGTTAATATTAATTAAACCTATGAAGTCAAAATATTTGTTATTACTGCTATTTGTGGTAGTTAGTAAGCTTGGTTTTTCTCAGTTTAAATTTAACGAATACTCTTGTTCAAACGTCGGCAAGGTTATAGACCCTCTTGGTACAGGCGCCTCTGCCAGTCCAGATTGGGTTGAGCTAATCAACGTTATGCCTACGCCTCAAAGTCTTACCGGTTGGTACATAAGCGATGAAAGACAAAACCTGTTTAAGTGGCAAATTCCCTTACATAACAACGCCAATATAATGCTTGATAGTTTTAACGTGCAGGTAATTCACTTGTGTACGCATAACAAAACAATTAGCAACCCGGGTGGAGTTAACGCTACTTCAACTAAAATAGATTTACACACTAATTTCCAAATGATTCAAAGTCAAAACCCGGGTCCTTGGTTATATTTAACCAAAGTAACCGGTACTAGACCAACCGATTCGGTACAAATTAAGCGTAACCAGCCCGACCATTCGTGGGGTAAACCAAATAGTAAATACGGAGCTTATAATACACCCGAAGGTGGTTTAATAGATACTGCTTTTAGTCAAGGTTCGGTTTTATGGAGCTTATATCAGTTTGCTAGTCCGGGCAAAAAAAATCCAAAAAATCCATATCCATTACTTTCAACTTCAACCAGAAACTGGTACAGAGATTATGCACCAACACCTAAGTTTACAACTAAACCGGGTTATTACGTAAAATCTGCCTTATCAAACTTTATTATAAAAGATAGTACATATACAACGCCTGCACAAGCAGCTTTGGCACATAAAGATAGCATAGAAATATTTGCTACTACCGATTGTACTAAACCACTTACATACACATATGGCGCTACACCCGACCCAAATTTTAATACTGTCGATGTTGGACCACATGGTACCGGAGCCACTAATAGCATATCTGTGCCTTTTTGGGGCTCGGTGGCTGCATCGGGCACACCGCCTGTTTTAACGGGTGTTGTAGTTAGGGCTATAGCTCACGATCAATCAATTCCACCAAAATACTTAGATAGTTTTGAGGCTTATGGCGGTTACGTAATAGATTCTACTTACCACATGAATGTTATTTGTACCTGTATGGATACGGCTTCTTTGTTTATTACACCGCATTTAAAAGATACCGTGTCTTTGATATATAGTTATCTCGATAACAAATCGCACAGTAATAAAGAGTTATTTAAAAACCAAGCGCAGGCACTTGTTAATAAAATAGATTTTTTAAACAACCTAGGTCCTGCCAGCGCTCATACACAATGGCAATTTCTTATCAGATCAGAAGATGAGTACGGGTATAACTTTACAAACAAGTATAATTTTTATCAAGCACAAAATTCGGGTATAACTGCCCGTGCCGATTTTCCGGAAATAGTTTTACGCTCGGGTTCTGAAGACAACTTTTTAAAAGGTGGCACCGGTACTGTACCGCGCCACGGAGCAACCCATTTGCGCGATTTTTATAACCACACCATAACATTGCGTCATAAATTAGATTTTGAATCATCTCACTATATACCAACTTATATGTTTATTAACGGAAAAAACCGTGGTATATATTATATTAAAGAGCCAATAGATTCTACCTACATTAAATATTATTATGGGCACGACCAATCTGATATTATTGCAAACGATTTAATTCCTACTACTACAAATCCTACAATAACAGCCCTTTCGGGTAAGTTAAGTCGTTGGACTATTTTTTATAACTGGATTATGAGTAACTCAACCGATATACGTAACCCTAATACGTACCAAGCGGTTTCTGATTCGATGGATTTACACTCGTTTATAGAATACAATTTTTATAATATGTATAGTGTAAATGTTGATTTTGTAAAACGTCAGGCATTATGGTGGAGAGGAGTTAAATCAGATACTACTGACCACAGCAACCATAAATGGCGTTTTGGCTTAAGCAACACCGACCTTACTTGGCAGTTTGGTAAAAATTATGCCAACACCGATAATACACAAATGAGCTCTCCTTGCGATTATATTACTCCTTATGGCTTTGACCCAACTCTTGTTACTCCAACGGCACCATCGCCTAACTACCCTTTAATTCCCTTATTTGCTAAGTTAATGTTAAATGATACTTTCTTTTCGGGTTTCTTTTCAAGATATCAGGATTTAGTAAACACATCATACTCCTGCGATACATTAGTTGACCACCTAACTTATATAAGCTCTTTATTAAAACTAGATATGAGGAGTCAGGTTTGGTTTAACGCAAATAAGGGAACTTGTGCCAGTTGCGATTCGGTTAAGTTATGGAATGCCATGGTAGACTCTATGAAAGTGTTTATTCAGGAGCGTTGTTCGTTGGCTGTAAATGCCATTGGAGCAAGCACTTGTATTCATCCATTTAACGGGCCGTATAATTTGTGTTTAGATGTAGCACCCAGAGATGCTACCACATTGCCCGGATATATAAAGTTTAACTCATTAACACTAAAAAGTTTTCCTTGGAATAAAAGTTACTTGGATAGTGTAACTTATTCGGCCGTAGCCGTAGCCGATTCTAACTACGTATTTGATCATTGGACTTCTGATTATATTCTTAGTCCTAATAACTCAAGTGATAGTGTAACCTTTCAGGTAAATAAACCGTCTAAACATTGTATGATAGCCGTGTTTAAATTAAAACCTGCTAGCGAAACTTATGGTGCACCTATGTTGCCAACTGCGTTTTCGCCTAATGGCGATGGCAACGATGATATACTAAACATATACGGTATAGCTAATGCAACCAGTTACGATTTTGAAATATATAACCGTTGGGGACAACAAATTTTTATATCGAAAGATAAAACACAAGGCTGGGATGGATCATTTAATGGCGAACCTGCCGCTGTGGGGGTTTATGCCTACCGATATGATATTGTAGTTAACGGAAAATCGTACATCAAAAAAGGCAGTTTTACATTACTAAGATAAATTATGCACACTCGTAAAATAATTTTTAAGCTATTTTTTCTTTGCACAATTGGGATGTTTGCTCAGGATGTGCATTTTTCTCAGCTTAATCAATCTCAGTTATTGATTAACCCTGCTAACGCAGGTAATTTTGATGGCTACTCGCGCGCGGTACTAAATTACCGTACCCAGTGGAGTGCAGGCGGCGCGCCTTACCAAACCATTATGGCTGCTTTTGATGCCAATGCGGGTATAAAAAAATCACGTTCGGCGTTTGTTGGTTTTGGTGGCTTTATTTATCAAGATAAAGCATCTACCGGAAATAATAAATGGTCGACATTAAATGCTGATTTTATGACCAACATTGTGGTTAACATTGGCAAATCGGCTAAGTTAAGCGGCGCTATAGGTGCTGGGCTTGGGCAAACAACAACTAATAACCCTAATTACACATGGGGCGTTCAGTATGATGGTACACAGTTTAACACAAACCTGCCTAATAACGAAAGCTTTTTTACCAGAACACATTTTACTTGGTTTGATTTATCGTCGGGTGTAAACTTAGACATTGATAAATTAACACAACAGTTTACACACAACAACCGTTTTCATTTTCGTATAGGTTTTGCAGGCTATCACTTAAATGCACCTAAATTAGTTTTTGCAACTAACGACCCTCAGGTTATTGCAAGACGATTTGTAATTAACTCGCAAGCACGTTTTGATATAAAAGAATCGCCGGTTAGTATTATGCCAAGCTTAATTTATATGTGGCAAGGCACTTATCACCAACTTAATTTAGGAACTTTTGTTCGCTACCGCTTTAAAGACGAATCAAAAACTACCGGTTTAAAAAGCGAAACAGCTTTACACATTGGAGGCTACTACCGCGTAGGAGATGCCTTTATACCGCAGTTTATGTTAGAGGTTAAAAGCATTATGTTTGGTTTCTCTTACGACCAAACTGTATCTAACTACAAATCGGCTAATCGTGGCTTAGGTGCTTTTGAGGTTAGTTTATCGTGGACTAATTTGCGTAACTCCTTATTTAAACAACGCCGTGAGTTTGAAGGGGCTAAAACAAAAACAGCTCCTGCATCATCAAACTCTAAGGATAGCAGAGGTTTCTAATAACAATCTACATCAATTTTTAGCTTCACTTTTGCCAACAGCTTATCTGTTTTAAAAGCAGCAATTATTTTATTTACGTGTTGACGTACTTGGTTAGAAGAATAATCGCGTTCAACCTTTAAAAGTATTTGTTTGTGGTACTCGTTTTTTATGCGGCTAACAATTGGAAATTGTGGACCAAGTACACGCTGCTCAAACACTTTACGTAATTCAACACCAAACCATTCGGCTGCGTGGCTAACTGTATCAGCATCTTTAAACACAAATAAAAAGCTGAATAGACGTGTGAATGGTGGGTACAAAAACTCTTGCCGTTCGGCAAGCAGGGTGTTATACATTTGCTTGTAATCGTTATTGATAACCCAATTAATTACCTGATGCTGAGGTTGGGTGGTTTGTATAAAAACTTTGCCGTTAGAGTGTTTTCTGCCTGCACGGCCACTTACTTGAGTAATTAACTGAAAAGCCCTTTCGTGTGAACGAAAATCGGGATAGCTTAAAAGATGATCGGCTTGCAGCACACCCACCAAACCTACGTTATCAAAATCTAAGCCTTTGGTTAGCATTTGTGTGCCGGTAAGTATATCAATATCACCCGCATCAAACTCATCAATAATTTGTTTGTAGGCGTGTTTGCTTCGGGTAGAATCTACATCCATCCGTTTTATTTTTGCCTCGGGTAAAAGTATTTCAACTTCTTCTTCAATTTTTTGTGTGCCAAAACCACGGTAGCGTAAATCGCTGTTACCACAAGCCACACAAGTTGTGGGCGGTGCAGTTGTGTAACCACAATAATGACAAGTTAATTTTTGTGTGGCTTTATGATAAATAAGTGATACATCGCACTGTACACAACAAGGAATGTGCCCGCAGGTAAAACATTCGGTATAAGGGGCGAAGCCTCTGCGGTTTTGAAAAAGAATAATCTGCTCTTTTTTTGAAAGGGCTAATTTCATTTCTTCAAACAAAGGTGTACTAATTACTTCATCGGTTTTCTTTCCATCAACACGCACATCAATTACATCAATAACCGGTAAAGATGAGCCACCAAAACGCTCGTT
>DATHOW010000176.1:0-3214 GCA_035484495.1 Bacteroidia bacterium
TGCCATAATACGTTTTTACAAAAAGTGATTTTTCCATGATTCGTTTTGATTAAATTATTTTGATGAATTTTTTATTTACCCAATACTCGTTTTGTTTCAGGCTCAAGAATTTTACATACACGTTGCCTTTGTTGTCATCCAGTTGCATGAGTTCATGCCCTAACTCTTGCATAGGCGCAGCCATCGCCACGAGTTTAAAATTTGCATCCATGATAGGCGTATTGTAATAAGCCACTACCGTAGATTGCCCTATGTCTAATCCGTTTAGCGTATCTTTTTCATTTAGCTGCATAAGCGGAGGATTGGTGCTATCTAACTCTGCACTTGTAATTGCTTTTACCTGCGAAGCAGCAACCCAAAAGAAAATCGGTTTACGTGTGTCCCACGCTCTCGATTTTATTTCTACATAGAGCGTACCTGTTTTTGATGCGCCGTTATTATCGTAGGATGTGTTGCCTGTACTGCCACCTAAAAACACACCTTGCTCAGCGAGTTTAATAATGTTGCTGTGCAAACTAAAGCGGCTCAAGTCCTGTGGTTTTCTACGTAGGTTAGCTTTAGCGGTCGTAACAATTAATGCTTTACCAAAACCAATAACAGAACCTTTGCCGCCACTTTTTGCTTTAACTTTGTTTTCTGTGGTGTTTGGATTATAGTTGAACGTATTTAAAAACCGTTGCAGTCCATCAGCACCCAATTTTTGTTCCAAGTCTGCTTGCAGGTCAGCATTATACAAGTTTTTGTATTCCGCTTCTACTGCGCTGAAATCACTAATGGTGCTTGCAATAGACATAATTGCATCTGTGTCGGAAGTTCCAAAATGCAACGCCCAATCAATCCCATTACGGAACAAAGCAGCGTGTAGTGTTTCTGCCTGTTGCACTTCAGGTTTTTTCAATACATCTTTTTCCGCATCGGTTTTTTTGTAATGCTCGTATATTTTATAGCCGCCATATACCGCACCACCTAATGCCAATACACTAATGCCCACCACTAACAATTTTGTTTTGATGTGTTCGTTATCGGTTGCTACTGCTGTATTTGTTGCTTCCATTTTATTTACGGATTAAAGTCCCATGTATTTTTTCGCCAATGCCAGTTTCACAGGTTCTTTTTCAACTACGTGTGCGAGTTTGTGTAATTCGTGTGTTCTTAGTTTAGCTGCCAATACGCTTAATGCGGTCATTTTCATTTTGGCTTCTTCAGGCGAAGCAGCCTCTATGATAAAATTGAAGGTGTAGGGTTTCATGTTTTTATTTTTAAGATTTAGTTTGCTCAGATAAATACTGTACAGTTTTGTCTATGGCTTCAGGTCGTTTGGCAAATACATCGAGTATTAAAAAAACTTGTGTCATTTGCTCACGGTTAAATGTGGCGTTGAGTTGTTTAATAAACTCTAAACTTGTTTTGTCTTCTTCGCTAAGTGTTTCTTTGGTTTCTTCGCCCTCCATTTTAAAACTCACTTTCGCATCGGGTTCAGGAGCGGCGTTAAGCAGTTTTGTTTTTTCTTCGTTGTCCTCTATAAATGCACCTGCCAACGCTTCGCCACCGGGCAATTTGGCAAGCATTCGGGGATTGCGGCGTACAAAACCCTCCAGTAAAACCGAAGCAACTTCTACTACGCCCATCTCGTTTATTCTTGGCTTGTTACCGATGGCAAGGAGCAATTTCTCTTCGAGTTCATCTACATACTTTTCAGATTCCTCATAATCAATTTTTAATTTTTCGTAATCCCTCTTTAGTAACTCACTTTCCCACTTTTCTTTTTCTGTTTTTAATCTGTCATCAATACGGTTGTTTATTTCTAAGCCGCTTAATGCTTGCTTATCATCTTTCAATATAAAAGTGTGCTTCGTATTGCGTGGAGATGTGCCATCATAAATTAATATGCTGACGCTTTTTGTTTCAGGGCGCATATAGTTTGTGTAGTTTTCAAAACGGTCGGTATCGTTTGTACGCTTCACTACTTTGAACGCATCTACCCATATTTCAAAGTCTTCGGGTTCGCCTTGTTCCTTGCTGCATTGCAAGTATTGTAACAGGTTCTCCATTTTATCAGGGCTATATGCTTCTTCGATGTATGGCATAATTATTTTTGTTTGACGATTACTTGAATGAATGTTAGGTACACGATTCCTTTCGTGTTGTTTGTTATTGTGATTGTTCCCTGATGCTTGTGCTGCATTTCATTTATGCCTGTATCACTTAAATCATACACACCGAAGTCCGATGAAATGGTTACACCGACTGCCTGTCCGATTAAATAGAAATATTCATTGTCGGCTTTTATCGTTAGGGTAGCTGCACCTTTAATGGCGTAGTCCCTGAAGTCGGCGATGTACGCATCTCTTTCGTATCCTTTGGCACGCATATCACGTGGTATCATAAATAGGGCTATATCCGATGTCATTATTTTTTTGTTTCTGTGGTTTCGTTTTCTTCTTCGCTTTCTTCGTAGCGGATATAAATTCTTACTTGGTATGGGAATAGCCAGTCGGTCGGCATGGTGTCGGCGTAGTAGCCTTCTATAATGGTTTCGCCGCTTTCTAATTCCACTTCACGAAAGATTAGTTCCGCACCTGTTGTGCTAAAACCTCCATCATCAAACTCGAATTTTTTTATGCCGATTAAATTTTCATAATCGGGCATGGCTTCAAGGGCAGCTATATCTTCGCCGTAGAAAATATCTTTATGGTTATGGAGTTTTAAACTCACGTTCCCTGCTTTGGCGGCAAAATATCGGCTGTCATTAAATAGCATGTTCAATCGGGATTAATGGTTGTACGGCAAGAGTTAGAATTTCTTTAACTGGAGATTTTATAGCAAGAATTCGAGGCGGAAAGACAGGATATTCCGTTCTGCCTTTAATTCTGCCGAATGGTTTTACCGTAACTAAAATGCCTGTTATTTTTTTTGCATTTCTTGGCAGCTTAATCTGAAAGAGTTGTTTTTCCCCTGATAAGTTTACCGTTAAGATGCGTATGTGATATTTTTCTGTTGCTTGCATGGTTCTTATATTTCATATTCGATATACAGGCTCACACGATACACATTAAAGGATGTAAGCGGATGTGTAGTGTCGGTATAATCCACTTCAATAATTCCATTGCCCGGTTCTAAATCACGCATATTCTTGTAGCGTTTATTTGCATCCACATTTAAACTGGATTGAAAATTTTTACTCTCGTAGTTTTCTTCGTAGCGTTCTTTACCG
>DATHOW010000177.1:0-19813 GCA_035484495.1 Bacteroidia bacterium
TCATCAAAACGTTTAGCAGCTTTAATTAAACCTAAGTTTCCTTCGTTAATTAAATCGGGCAACGTTAACCCATTATTTTGATATTGTTTAGCAACCGATACTACGAAACGAAGATTGGCAACAGTAAGTCGTTCTAGAGCAGCTTCATCTCCTGCACGTATTTTTTGCGCAAGAATAGTTTCCTCTTCGGCAGTAATTAATTCGTGTTTACCAATTTCAGACAAGTACTTATCAAGTGAAGCACTTTCTCTGTTAGTAATTGATTTGGTTATTTTAAGTTGTCTCATGTAGGGATGGGGTTAAGATAAAATCTAAATACAACAGAGTTTTTAAAGAACAACTGAAATAGTATTTCTATAAAGATAGTATAATTTGGCAATAAATTACTATAATTTTTTTAAAGTCAATGAAATCAAGGGTTACAGGGGCAGTAAATTCTGTAATTAAAATGAATTTAGCTGCAAATATAATTTATGAGTGGGCAGTCCCATTACGTTAAAATAGCTTCCTTCAATTTTTTCTATGGCAATTAGTCCAAGCCAGTCTTGTGCGCCATAACTTCCGGCTTTATCAAAAGGCTTGTAGTTTTTTATGTAGTGTGCTATTTCTTGTTCAGCTAAATTTTTAAAATACACTTTAGTTTCATCAAAAAAAGATACTTGTTTTTTGTTTGATGTAATGCAAACCCCTGTAAAAACTTGGTGCATTTTTCCTGATAAAAATTGTAACATTTGTGTCGCTTCAAAATCGTTAGCGGGTTTGTTAAGTACTACACCTTCAACCCAAACAACAGTATCGGCAGTAATTAAAATTTCGTTGTCTTGTAGTTTTTCAGGGTATACGCCTGCTTTTTTCTCTGCCAGGTATAATGGAATTTGTTCGGCTTTTAGTGTAGCAGAAAAACTTTCGTCAGCATCAATAGATACTGTTTTAAAAGCAAAGCCCATATCTGTTAAAAGTTGTTGCCTGCGTGGTGAAGCAGAGCCCAAAATAATAGTATGATTAAATGTATCCATAACAAGTAAGGTAAATAATAATGGTTGATAAAACACCGGTAAGCATAATGTATTTAACCCATTTGCTTAAAATGTGATACTCTTGTTTTTGTTGTGATTTGTATAATTTCCAAATCAATAAAACCAGAGGGACAAACACAAATACGAACAAATAAATTAGTAGTATTGAAAAATGTTGCTTATATAATTTGTAAAAAATGAATAGTTGCAATAATAAAATGTTACTTATTAAGCCCGCTACTATTGCTTTAGCAGCCTTAACACCCCATACAATGGGCATAGTTCTGCAGCCTGTTTCATAATCTCCTTTTAAATCTTCTATGTCTTTTATAATCTCTCGTACTAACGAAAGTAGAAAGGCAAACAAGGCAAATGAAAAAACAGATAAATATAAAAATGAAAAACTTTTAATGCTTTCTAAAAATTTGTGTTCAAGCAACGGCATCTCAAAAAATAAAACTAATAAGGGAACTAGTGCAGAAAGTGCGGCTACGAGTATATTTCCATTCAACACTTGTCTTTTTAAGTGTGTAGAATAAAACCACAGCGCTGTAATAGAAACAAACTGAATGCCGCATAAAAAAATATTATTTGCTTTATGGGCAACATAAACACTTATGGCAAAACCTAACACATTAAATATAGTGTGTATAACAATTGCTAAGCGTCGTTTAACTCCGTTATCAATATATAATTTATCCGGCTTATTAATGCGGTCAGTTTTTACATCAAAATAATCATTAATTATATAACCTGCTGCTGCAATTAGCAGAGTACTTAATATTAAAAGGAAAAAATCGGCATGAGATAATTGTAATTGCATATCAGCATGTTTGATAACTAAAATAGGCTGCATCATGCAATAGCGGGTAACAAGCATGGTTAAAGCAATAACTACTAAGTTATTAAAACGAATAAGTTTTATGAATGCTTTTATATTCATCTACCAATTTGCAATTTCCCAATCGCCACGTACACGCATTACTTGTTCGATAATATCGCGCACACAACCTTCTCCACCTTTTTTATCAGATATATAAATAGAAATGTTTTTTATTTCAGTTGAGGCGTCGGCCGGGCAACATGCCACAGCTACTCGTTGCATTACCTCGTAATCAGGTAAGTCGTCGCCCATGTATAGCGTTTGTTCTTCATTTATACTGTACTCAGCAATAAAATCTTTATAACAACTAAGTTTATCGTGCTGTTTTAAAAACACATGCTCAATTCCTAAACGGTGTAAAGAGTCTTTTACTAATTGTGAACTCCCGCCTGTAATAACAACTACTCTATAGCCCTTTTTCACGGCTGCTTGCAAGGCATAACTATCTTTAATTTGTAGGTTTCTAATCGGTGTCCCGTCGGGCATAAAATAAAATTTCCCATCGGTCATCACGCCGTCCACATCAAATAAAAGAGTGTTTATGTTTTTTAAACGCGATTTAAAATTCTCAGACATTATATTTTTTCTTTATAAGCGAAGTAAATAATTCGTACACCTTTTTTTGTTCAGGATACTTTTCAAGTAATTGTAAATGTTTTTTGATGGTTTTTTCATCGCCTCTTTTAGCTGGTCCGGTTTGTACAGTAGAAGGTTTGTTTGTTTTTATTTTTTTTGCCGTTTGTTTAATCAATGGCATTAGTAAGTGGAAATAATTGGTTTTTTCTTTAGAAAGAAAATCGTACGATAAATGGTATAAGTAATTGGTGAAATTATTTACCATAGTAGCGCCTACGTGTACTTTCAACCGCCCTGCTGAATTAACTTCATGTATATGTTTGCTTACAGAAGACGCTAGTATCTTTAATTGTTGTAAAGATGCGACGTTACTTGCTTCTACCAATAAGGGTAATGATGCAAAAGATACTTTAACCTGTTTTGAAAAACTTTGTAAAGGATATAACACACCAATGTTGGTAGAGATATTTTTTAATGCCATCATGCCGACGCTGCCTGATGTATGAAGAATTAATTTTTTAGGCAGTTTTAGAGTTTTATTTAGTTTTTCTATTTCATCATCAGGCACACATAATAAGTATATATCTGCCTGTTTATTTATTTTTTTAATATCGGTTACAAAAGGAGCGTCTATTTGTGAAGAAAGTACTTTGGCACTATTCGCACTGCGTGATACAATTTGTAAAATGTCGTGCCCTTTCTTTTTTAAACGATTAGCCAAATGTGTAGCTACATTACCTGCGCCAATAATTACTATTTTAAAATGATGTTGTGGGGTTTCCATATTATTTATTTGGTACTTTTAATATAGCATGCATAACTGCAATACAAGAATCCATTATCATAATTAACCCACCTTGTTTGGCAATAGCAGCAGTTTCTTCATTTATAACGCCTAGTTGCAACCATAATGATTTTGCGTGTATGTTTATTGCTTCGCTGGCAATTGGTACAGTGGTTTCTGCTTTACGGAAAACATTTACCAAATCTATTTTGACTGGAATGTCTTGTAAGGTGTCATAGCACTTTTCTCCCAATATTTCTGTTTCATTAGGATTTACCGGAATTACACGATAACCAACCGATTGCAATTTTTTCATAATGCCATGCGATGTCCTTTCCGGATTAGAAGAAGCTCCAACCATGGCAATTGTTTTTGTATTTACTAAAAGTTCGTAAATTTCTTTATCGCTGGGGTTTACGTGTTGCATGCTATGATTTTAATTACGGTAGAAAATTACAAATTATCTACGATGCTTTTTTGTAATTAACCATTTTTCTATTTTAAACGATAAAAAAGAACAGGCTGTCCCTACAATAGCCCCGGCAAGCACATCAGTAGGGTAATGTACTCCTAAATGCATACGCGAGTAAGCTGCGCCACAAGCCCATAAATAAGAAGGGGCAATAATATACCATTTTGGGTAAGCCAAGCTAAGCGATGTAGCCGTTGAAAAAGCAGAAGACGTATGCTGTGACGGAAACGAATAACCCGATGCGTTAACTTTAGCATGAAATAATAGAGGATACTCATTAAATGGACGAGCCCTTTTAACCGCATATTTTAACCCTACACTTACTACTGTGGTTAATAAAATAGCACCTCCTGTTTTTAATCCGTTATGAATTAGAATAGAGTCTTTTTTTATAAGTCCAATAACTAGCATAGCTGCCGGAGTAGCTAATGATATAGGAGCAACAGATATAGAAAATATTTTGGCCGTTTTATCTTTTGTAGTAGAGCTATCTCCGTATATATTGGTAAGTAAACGCACATCACTATTTTGTGCGTGTGTGCTAAGTGTAATAAAACAAAGTAGGGATAAAAAGAATTGCCTCATAAAATGGTTTATAAAGATAATAAACTTTCTTTTTATGGTTTTGATTTTGTAACCGTACAATATTATATAAATAGATTCGTTGAGGGTAAATGGAGTGCAAAAGATGTGTTTTAGATGACTCAGTTTCAGATATTAAGTTCGATGAAAATGGGTTTTGTAATTATTGCACAGAGTATTTATTAAAAAGTAAATCTATTTTAAAGAATACAGAAGAGTTAAGTAAAATTTTATTAAAACTTAAATCGACTAACTCAAAATATAATTGTATTGTGGGGATAAGTGGTGGTTTAGATAGTTCTTTTCTCCTGTATAAAGCGGTAGAACTGGGGTTAAATCCGTTGGCAGTTCACATTGATACAGGATGGAATACGGAGGTCTCAAATCAAAATATAAAGGCAGTTACAGTCCAATTAAATATTAATTTAAAAACAGTTGTTTTAGATTGGGAACAGTTTAAACAGTTGCAAATTTCATATTTAAAAGCAGGTGTAATTGACCTTGAATTCCCTACTGATCATTATTATTTATCTGCCTTATATAAAGTGGCAAGCGACCTTAATATTAAATATATATTAACCGGAAACAATTATATCTCTGAAGGAATAATGCCTTCATGCTGGATTCATAATAAGGGAGATACTTTAAATATGCTTGACATCTATAAAAAATTTGGCAATAAAACTCCTTTAAACAACCTGCCAACACTTACATTAGGAAGAAAATTTTATTATTACAATATAAAAAAAATAGAAAATATATTTTTACTGAATTATTTGAGCTATAATAGGGAGGCGGCAAAAAAAATATTAATTAGTGCGTGTGGTTGGAAGGAGTACCCCATAAAACATGGAGAATCCATCTTCACAAGATTTTATCAACGGTATATATTACCTAAAAGATTTAATGTTGATTATAGAAGGGCACATTTATCATCCTTAATATGCAATTCTCAAATTACAAGAAGTGAAGCTTTAAAAATCTTAGAATTAGAAATTATTGATAAAGAGCTTTTGAAGAATGATAAAGCCTTTATTTTGAAAAAATTAAATTTGTCGGAAGACGATTTAACTAAGTATATAAATTTGCCTTTGCGAAAACATTTGGAGTTTAAATCAGAAATTAAGATTAAAAAAGTATATAATTCTTTTGTGAGCCTACTTAAACTATATGGCTTTTTAAAAATATCTAACAGGCACTAGTATATTTTTTTTGTAGCACATAACAAACTGAGCCAATTTGCTACGCAATGTGAAGCCCCCATCGTAAAATAAAATGGTTTTTTGTGCCGTTATTATTTTACCGCAATATCATAATTTACAGTCGACTTTGTATGCGGAATTTTAGCTGCCGTGCCTCCTGTAACATTTATAGGTCCCGAAATACTGTTTTGATTAGTATAGTGACCAATAGCAAATAAATAATAATTACCTGTAACCAAACTGCCAAATACAAAATTACCTTGTGAGTCTGCTGTTTGCTGACTGTCATAATTGGCAGGATTATCTCCAGGCGATGTAGTAGCTCCATATTTAATGTAAACAGTAGCACCAGGTATTTTTGTGCCATTATATATTACAAAGCCCGATATCTGTGCTTTTCCGCCTGTGCCTTCTTTTTTACAGCTAATAAAAATTAAAAACAAAAAAAATACACTATATATTTTATACTTGTTCATGGTTTGTAATAATTAATGAGTTATTTAAAATAGGACTCAAAATTAGGAATAAAAAACTAAATAAAATTAGTCTTTTATAGGTTTAGGTAAACCTTCTAATTTAAGTTTAGCATTCATTTCTAGCATAGCTGCCAATGCTAATTGCGAGTAGTTTTGCGAGGCAGTTTTAAATGCTTTCGCCTGTGTGTGCCATAAGGTTTGTATTACAGTAAAATCCCCCTGTGTTGGTTTTATAGTCTCTAAAGCTGCTTTAACATTTCCTGCCCCTGCATGATACACGTGCATAACTAATAATCTAAACCATAAATCAGTTTCGTTATAACTAATACAAAGTGTATCTAAAATTTCTCTAGTTTTTGGGATGCATATTTTTTTAATCAAGCTCGATGAAGCATAAGCTGCACGGTCAAAATCAGCGCGCTCATCTATTTGTTTATTTACTTTTAGGCCAAACAAACGTGCTACTGGCTTCATTAACTGAAAAGGACCATAAGCACCTACCGTTGATTTTTGCAAACGATTGGGACTTTCAATTAATAAAATAGCTTGCGCGTACCAAGGGTCAACATCATTAGCCATAAAATCATCAATGCCTCGGTGCAGGTTTGGGTAAGCTTTATCAAAGTCGTAAAAAAAACTTTTTCCTTCAACCAATAATATACGCTCACTATCAGTTAAGCAGTTAACGTAACGTAAACTATCTCTGTAAACAAGTTTTTGGGCATCGTTTAATGTGTTCCAACTTTTTAAATGCACTTTATTAATTACACAGCGTTTATTAGAGTAACACATTAAAGCCGAATCTTTAGGCAAATGCATAATAGAACGCCAAAATTTCACTTGTGGTAATGTATCGCAACCAAGTTGATAAATTTCTTTATCGTAAACGTAACTTTGATGTTGTTGTGCTTCATCATTAAAAACTGTAATTACATCTTCGCGATAATCGGTAGAAGTTGTGATTTTTTCAGTCAGTAAATTTTTTGCTTTCTCGGTTACCGGCTTTTTTTCGTTAGGTACTACACCTGCTATTAGCAAGGTAGATAAAGAGGCAACTAAATATGATTTGTACGGAAGCATTTGTACAATGTTATTTATTTAAGCCTAAGTTACGAAAAATAATTGAATTAGTTATACACACAGCTTTTTTAATTACGTTAAATTTAAGCTATAAGATTATATTTGACGAAATTTAACAGTTTCTGGAAATGAAAAAAATATTTATAGCCGCAGCAACCTGCTTATTAATAGCCTCTTGCGGAAACAACAATCAAACTAATACTAAAACTGAAACCATGCAAAGTGACGATTCGCTATTTGATGCGTTTAAACAAAATTTTGTAGAAGACCTTTGGAAAATGTATCCAAGCTGGGCTAGCAGTCAAGGTTATCATAAATATGATAGTGTATTGGTGATTCCTAATGACGAAAGTCGTGCAAAAGAAATGGCTTTTTGTAAAGGAACTTCAGTCATGCTAAAAACACTTGATTTATCTAAGCTATCGGATAATAATAAGACAGATTATTATATGATAGAAAATCAGATAAATTCAACCGAGTGGGCTATTACTGATTTAAAATCGTACGAATGGAATCCTTCTCAATATAATGTTTGTGGTGAGTTTGCTGAAATGTTGGGTAATAATTATGATTCGTTGGATACGCGTTTGCATAATTTTTATTTAAAAATGCAAAACATTCCTGCTTACTACGAAGCGGCTAAAAAGCAAATTAAAAATCCTACACTTGAGCACACACAATTAGCTATCGATCAAAACTTAGGTGGTGCTTCGGTATTTGAAACCGATTTAAATGACGCCTTAAAAAAGTCGCATTTATCTATTCAAGAAAAAGAGCAAATAGCTGCACGCGCTAAAGAAGCCATTGTAGCTATTAAAGATTTCGCTGCTTGGTTAAAGGCTTTAAAAAACGAAACACCACGTAGTTTCCGTTTAGGCAAAGAGTTATATGCCAAAAAGTTTGAGTATGATATTCAATCGGGTTATACGGCTGATGAAATTTATAAAAAAGCCATTCAGCATAAGACAGAATTGCACCAACAAATGTTTGACATTACTAAACAACTTTGGAGCAAATATTTGTCGGATAAAAAAATGCCTGAAAATAAATTAGAGGCTATTAAAATGATGATTGATAAATTATCGTTGCACCATGTAAAGGCGGACTCTTTCCAAACAGCTATTGAGCACCAAATTCCTTTGTTGGTTGATTTTATTAAACAAAAGGATTTAATTTATATCGACCCGTCAAAGCCATTGGTAGTTCGTAAAGAACCTGCTTATATGGCTGGTGTAGCTGGGGCTTCTATTAGTGCACCTGGTCCGTACGATAAAAATGGAAACACGTATTATAATGTAGGAAGCCTTTCCGGTTGGGACAAAGAGAAAGCGGAAAGTTATTTGAGAGAATACAACCATTACATCTTACAAATATTAAATATACACGAAGCCATTCCAGGGCATTATACTCAGTTGGTTTATGCTAACCAATCGCCAAGTATTATTAAATCTGTTTTTGGTAACGGAGCCATGATTGAGGGGTGGGCTGTTTATACCGAACGCATGATGTTAGAAAACGGTTATGGAAATAATGAGCCGGAAATGTGGTTGATGTATTATAAATGGAATTTGCGTACAACCTGCAACACCATTTTAGATTATGGGGTGCATATAAATAACCTTAGTAAAGATTCAGCCCTTAACCTTTTAATCAACGAAGCCTTCCAGCAAAAAGCGGAGGCAGAAGGTAAATGGAAACGTGTATCAGTTACACAAGTGCAACTTTGCTCGTACTTTACAGGTTATACCGAGATTTATGATTTTAGAGAAGAACTTAAAAAGAAAATGGGCGATAAGTTTAACTTAAAACAATTTCATGAAAAGTTTTTAAGCTATGGAAGTGCTCCAGTTAAATACATTAAAACATTAATGTTGGCAGAATTAGAGAAAGAGAAGAAGTAATTTACTTCTCCTCTTCTTCTTCGTTGGTATCAACATCAATATCAAAAACAGGAACGTTTAAGATTTCTTTCTTTAAAATACTTTTTTCTAGCGATAGTAAAAAGGCGGGTAATAATATTAAATTACTGGTGTAAGCTATCAGGAGTGTTAATGACAATAGAATGCCTAACGCTGCTGTTCCACCAAAGCTTGAGAAACCAAACATAGCAAAACCTGTGGTTAAAATAATGGCTGTGTAAATCATGCTAATGCCTGTTTCGTGTATAGTTAAACTAACCGCTTTAGATATACTCAGTTTATTTTTTCGAATCTCATGGCGATATTTAGTAAGAAAATATAATGTTCCGTCGCTTGATATACCAAAGGCTATACTAAATACCAATATTGTACTAGGTTTTAGCGGCACACCCAAATAACCCATTATACCTGCCGTAATTAACAAGGCAATTAAACTTGGTATAATTGATATAAGTATCATACGTGGCGAGGCAAATAAACTAAACATAAGTATGGCAATTAAAATAATGGCCAGTATAACGCTTTCTAAAAGGTTGGTTACTAAAAACTCGTTTCCTTTTAAAAACATTACGCAGTTACCCGTTAGTCTAATTTCATATCGTTCATTTTCCTGCATCCATTTATTTTCAGTATAATCATAATTAAAGGCACTATCAGCACGCGGTTTTAATTCGTGTAATAATTGCTTAACGCGCACAGACCCCACATCTTTTATGTTGGCACTTATTCTGGTAACTTTTTTACTACTATCTATAAAGGCTAATAATTGTTTTTGCGAACCATCTTGGTTTTGTTGAATATACTCGGCAACTTTTTTCAATTCAATAACTGATGGCAGTTTATAATATTTAGGGTATCCGCCCTTATAAGCCTGATAAAAGAATTTAACCCCTTCTGTTACCGATAATGGTTTTGAAAATTCAGGATACTTAGCCAATATTTTTTGCATCTTATCAATGCGATATAAAGCACGTGCACTGTTAGAAAAAACTCCATTTTCTCGTTTTGTATCAACGGTAATTTCAAATGGAAGCACACCACCATTATGATCTTCAAAATAATGCAGGTCAGTTAAAATAACATCTTTTTTAGGTAAATCATCTACCACAAAACCAATAGCCGTCATCTTGGTTAAACCATAACCGGCAATTATACAAAGTGAAATAGTTATAATATATACAAGTTTTCTTTTACTAATAGTTAAAACATCTATTTTTTTTAAAATAGAGGTCAATCTTTTTCCTTCGATGTGTTTAATGTGTTTATCGGGCGGGGCAGGTAAGTAGCTGAATATGGCTGGTACAATCATCATAGAAAATATGTAGGTTGCCATTACACTGATAGATGAAATTAATCCAAATTCAAAAAAGATGTAGTTTTTAATGGTGCAAAAAACAGCAAAGCCAATGGCAGTAGTAAAATTGGCAAAGAATAAAGAAACACTGCTACGCTCAATGGCCATGTGCAAAGCCTTCACTTTATTTCGATGGCGAGCAAATTCGGTATGATATTTATTTAAAATTAAAATACAGTTTGGTACACCAATAACTATAATCAGTGGCGGAATGATGGCGCTCATGGCAGTAAGCTTAAAGCCAAATAATACAATAAGCCCTACGCTAAATACAACACCACAACAAACTACCAATAAAGAAAAAATTACCGGATAAAAACTTCGGAAAAAGAAAAACAGAACCAAACCTGCGGTAATAATGGTAAGGGCCAAAAAGAAAGTGGTTTCATGTTGAATTTTACGCGCCACGTTGGTACGTATATAAGGCATGCCGGAATAATGTAATTCTATTCCTGTTTGTTTTGAAAAAGCATCGCCTTTTGCCTTTAACGAATCGGTAATGGTTAAACGGTTTTTAGTATTTAAATCTTTTTTCCCAAAGGTTACAGCAATTAGGGTGGAATTTGTTTTGCTGTTAAAAATTATGCCGTCGTAAAATTTAAGGGTGCTTATTTTTTTCCAAAGGCTGTCTAATTCTTGCTGCGTTTTAGGCTGTTGGGTAAAAAGTTTTTTCATTTCAAACTTGCCCAAGCTATCATTTAAAGTGATGTCTTGTAATCTTCCAACCGATAGAACATTTTCTATTCCTTGGGTAGTTTTAAGTCTGTCTCCTAAGTTGCACCATGCATTAAAGTTGTCTAATTTTTTTAAGGGTGTAATATCTGTGCCAATGACTAAAACAGTGCCGTCTTGCCCAAATTTATTTTTAAAATATTCATAGTCTATACTGGCAGTATCACTGTCGGGCAGCAGCTTGGCAAAATAATAGGTAATTTCTACATCCTTAGCCTTATATCCCATAAAGGCTGTAACAGCTGCAACAAATAGCAGAAAAAATATTCTATATCGTAATATAACTCGTGCAAAAAATTTCCACATATAAACAAAATTAGTTTGCAAAATAACGTAATAATTTAGGTTTTAGCATACGAAAGAGAATTAAAAAGTTTTCAAGAGAAAAGGTTATTCTCATAATGACTTATACATTATTAGTACTTTTACTTTCTGTAGTTAAAAAACGTGGAAAAGCATCAAACCAAAGCTGTTAAAGCAACTTATATTAGTATTATTGGTAATGCTGGCTTGGCTGTTATAAAGGGTTTAACAGGTTATTTTGGCAATTCATACGCGCTTATTGCTGATGCCATTGAATCTACTTCCGATATATTTTCATCGCTGTTGGTGTTATTTGGTATAAAATACGCTAGCAAACCTGCCGATAAAAATCATCCGTATGGGCATGGCAGGGCAGAACCCCTAATAACTTTTATGGTTGTTGGTTTTTTAATTGCTTCAGCCATACTTATCGCATATCAAAGCATACACAATATACAAACACCACATAATACACCTAAGCCATATACGCTTATAGTTTTAGGCATTATTATTATTATAAAAGAAACTTTTTATAGAATTGTTTCGAGAAAAAGCCTCGAGACAAATAGTTCTTCTTTAAAAGCAGATGCCTGGCATCACCGCGCAGATGCCATTACCTCGTTAACAGCTTTTATTGGCATTTCAATTGCTTTAATAATGGGTAAAGGTTACGAAACTGCCGACGATTGGGCTGCGCTTGTTGCTTCCGTAATTATTTTTTATAATGCCTATCATATATTCAGACCAGCATTGGGAGAGATAATGGATGAACAGTTATACGATGGTTTAATTGCAGAAATACGTAGTGTTTCTAAAACAGTAACTGGTGTAATTGATACCGAAAAATGTTTGGTGCGTAAGACTGGCATGACCTTTCATGTGGATTTACACATACTGGTAGAGTCAAATATAAGCGTTAAACAAGGGCATGATATAGCCCATAAATTAAAAGAACATTTAATGAAAGAATTGCCACAAGTGGCAGATGTACTCATTCATGTGGAGCCTAACGAGTGTGATTTGTAGCACAATTTGTGCGTCTTACCTCTTTTCTGTTAATCTTCTTGCTTTTTTGATTCTGTTTACTAACATTTACCCAAATTAAGTTAGTATGAAAAAAATTACCATTTTATTACTTGCTGTTTTTTTTGCAGCAAATTCCTTTGCACAAAAAACTCAGTATCATCGTGTAAAAATACAAACAGGTAAAAATGGCTTGATACAACTTGCCAAACAAGGCATAGCGGTTGATCATGGTGTGTATAAAAAAGGAGATTATTTTATTGGCGAGTTTTCTGATAACGAAGTAAATCTTATCAAACAAACAGGCTTGTCGTATGAGGTTCTTATTAGCGACATGTCTACTTATTATACCAATCGTAATAAGGAAGCAGACAAAACAATGACCACAGCAAGCAGTTGTAAAAACTGCAAAAAATATCCCGTGCCGGCTAATTTTACCTTGGGCAGCATGGGTGGCTTTTATACTTATCAAGAGTATTTAGATATTATGGATAGCATGGCAGCTAAATTCCCCAACTTAATTAGTGCTCGCCATGCTATTGATACTAGTCATACATGGGAGGGGCGCTCGTTGTATTGGCTTAAAATTTCTAATAACCCAAACGTAAACCAAAGTAAACCACAGGTTTTATATACGGCTATTCATCATGCGCGTGAGCCAGAGAGCCTTACTGAGCTTGTTTATTTTATGTGGTATTTGTTAGAAAACTATAACACCAATGCCGAAGTAAAATATTTAGTAGATAATTTAGAAATGTATTTTGTGCCTTGTGTTAATCCTGATGGATATATATATAATCATACTACAAACCCTACCGGAGGAGGTTTATGGCGCAAAAACCGTCGTAATAATGGCGATGGAACAATGGGGGTTGATTTAAATCGTAACTACGATTTTTTATGGGGCTTTGATGATATTGGCTCATCACCAACAACCAGTAGTGATACATATCGTGGACCATCTCCGGCATCTGAACCCGAAATAAAAATGATGCAAAAATTTTGCGCTTCACATGCATTTAAACTTGCTGTAAATAATCATACATATAGCGATTTACTTATTGAACCCGATAGTGCGGGCATCACAACACCTGATTCTACCCTTTATGCTAATTTCTTTTTACGTATGACTTTTTGCGATGAGTTTGGTTATGGCACATCTATTCAAACAGTTGGCTATACCACTAATGGAGATAGCGACTCTTGGATGTATGGCGAAAAATCAACCAAACCTCAAATACTTGCTATGACTCCCGAAAGTGGTTCACCAGATGATGGATTTTGGCCTGTGTTAGCAAACATTACTCCCTTAGCTGAAAATGTGATGGACCAAAACTTTTATGCAGCAAGGTTAACAGCAGTTTATGCCGAAGTAGATGATATTAGTGGTCCGTTTATTTCACAAAGCGGATATATAAAATATAATATCCAGCGTTTGGGTTTACAACCCGGTACATTTAGTGTATCGATCACTCCGGTTGGCTCTTCTTTTCAATCAGTAGGTGCGGGCAAAACATATAGTAGCATGATTGAATTACAAACCATAACCGATTCAATTAACTTTACCTTAGTTAATGGTCTATCGCCTGCTACTACGGTACAATTTTTATTGAATGTAAATAACGGAGGTTATACGCGTACAGATACTATTACACGTGTGGTTGGCACGCCTGTTATTGCTTTTGTAGATAATTGTAACTCAATTTCGCAATGGACTGGTACATGGGGTATTTCAACGGTAAATTTTGTATCGCCTACAGGTAGCATTACGGATAGCCCTATCGGAAATTATGCTGATAACTCAACTACAAAAACTACCACAATTTCAAACATAAATTTAACGGATGCCCTTGCAGCTTATTTGCAATTTGATGCTCGTTGGGAAGTTGAGCGAGGTTATGATTACGTAGAAATTCAAGCATCAACCAATGGTACGACATTTACACCACTTTGCGGAAAATACACGCATACGGGTAACTCAAGCCAAGATAATCAACAACCTTTATATGATGGCATACAGGATGCTTGGGTAAGAGAAACCATTGATTTAGCTGCTTATTTAGGGCAAAACATCAAGCTACAATTCTATTTAAAATCAGATGCGGGTACAAATTATGATGGACTTTATTTTGATGATTTGAGTGTGCAAAAAATCACCTCTACATCAAACGGAATTGCACAAATAATTAATCAAACAGCTCAAGTGTCCATTTACCCAAATCCAAACAATGGTAGTTTTGTTTTACATTTTAACTCAACTAATTCAGAAAATTATAAAATAACGGTAAGTAACATTTTAGGCGAAGAGGTTTATAACACACAACAAAATAGTACAACTAAGGCATTACAAGAAATAAACTTAAATAATGCCGCCAATGGCACTTATTTTGTTCATATACAAGCAACTGACCTAAATTATGTGCAGAAAATAATGGTTAATCGTTAACCATTTATTTATCTTTGTGGGCAATTATGTTCAACCCTTCTTCTAAAATTATTGGCATGTTAGGCGGTGGTCAGTTAGGCCGTATGCTTATACAAAGCGGTATGGATTTTAATTTGGCTATTAATGCCATTGATCCCGATAAAAATGCACCGTGTAATTACTTAGCCAATAAGTTCACTCAAGGCAGTCTTACAGATTATGATACTGTATATAATTTCGGAAAGAAAGCTGATATTATAACCATTGAAATTGAGAATGTAAACACCGATGCACTTAAACAACTTGAAAAAGATGGTAAAGAAGTGTATCCGCAACCGCATATAATAGAAACCATACAGGATAAAGGCTTACAGAAAATATTTTTCCAACGCAACAACATTCCAACGCCCGATTTTTTTTTAATTGATAATAAAGAGCAGATTAGTAAATACAAAGATTTCTTTCCCTTCTTTCAAAAACTGCGTAAAGGGGGGTATGATGGTAAGGGGGTTGTAAAATTGGCTAATACTGATAATCTTACTAGTGCATTTGATGCGCCAAGTGTATTAGAGCGTTTGGTTGATTTTAAAACAGAAATTTCAGTTATCGTTGCTCGTAACAAAAACGGAGAAGTAAAAACATTTCCGGCTGTTGAGTGCGCCTTTAATCCCGAAGCAAATTTGGTAGAGTTTCTTTTTTCTCCGGCACAAATAAATAAAACCATTGAAAAAGAGGCACAACGCCTTGCTGTTGACATAGCTAACAAACTTGGCATCATTGGTATTTTAGCGGTAGAAATGTTTGTTACAAAAAACAACGAAGTTTTAATTAATGAATTAGCTCCTCGTCCGCATAATAGCGGGCATCATTCTATTGAAGCAAATATTACTTCGCAGTTTGAGCAACATTTACGCGCTATTTTAAACCTTCCTTTAGGAGATACCAGTTTATCTTCTCCAGCGGTAATGCTAAATGTATTGGGTGAAAAAGGCTATGAAGGCAATGCCATTTATCAGGGCATTGAAGAAACTATGCAAATAAGCGGAGTACACATTCATTTATATGGTAAAGAAAAAACAAAAGCTTTCCGTAAAATGGGACATATAACTGTTACTGCAGAAAATCTTGAAAAAGCTAAAGAAAAAGCTAATAAAGTGAAACAAATATTTAAAGTTATCAGTAAATAATATGGCAAAAGAAAAAGTTTTAGTCGGAATAATTATGGGTAGCTCTAGCGATTTACCTGTTATGCAGGCTGCAGCCGATATATTAAAAAAGTTTAATGTGTCTTACGAAATTGACATTGTATCAGCACATCGTACCCCCGATAAAATGTTTGACTATGCTCAAAATGCCGTGAAAAACGGCTTAAAAGTTATTATTGCCGGAGCAGGCGGGGCAGCCCACTTACCGGGTATGGTGGCTTCTTTAACTCCATTACCTGTTATTGGCGTACCCGTAAAATCAAGCAACTCAATTGATGGTTGGGATTCTTTGCTTTCTATCGTGCAAATGCCAAATGGAGTACCGGTTGCAACGGTGGCTGTAAATGCGGCACAAAATGCAGGCATTTTAGCTGCACAAATTATTGCTACGTCTGATAAAACGGTACTTAAAAAACTGGAAGATTTTAAACAAGAACTTAAAACAAAAGTATACGCATCTGCTAAAGACATTAAAAAGACAAAAAAGTAATGCAGTGGTTCGAAAATTGGTTTAACACTTCTTACTACCATATTCTGTATGGCAATCGTAACTACGAGGAAGCCGCATTTTTTTTAGATAATTTATTAAAGTATTTAAACTTACCTCCAAAATCTCGTTGCTGGGATTTGAATTGTGGCAAAGGCAGGCATTCTCTTTACTTACACAAAAAAGGATATGATGTTATTGGCACTGATCTTTCAGAAGAAAGCATAAAAGATGCTAAACATGCTGAAAGCGACGACTTACATTTTTACAAGCATGATATGCGTAATTTATTTTATGCAAATTACTTTGATGCTGTATTTAACCTGTTTACCAGTTTTGGATATTTTAAGAGCAAACGCGATGATGAGAAAGTATTTCAATCGGTTTATGCGGCACTTAAACCAAAGGGGTTATTTATAATTGATTTTTTTAACGCTGCTTGCGTAATGGCTACTTTAAAGGCAAGCGATGAAAAAGTAATTAATGATGTTTCATTCCATATTAAAAAGAGAATGGAGGGTAATGTCATTTTAAAAGAAATTATTACTGAAGATAAAACAGGTAAACGGTTTTTTAAAGAAGAAGTAAAAGCATTAACCTTAGCAGATTTTACTGAGCTTGCCCAAAAAACGGGATTAAAAGTAAAACACACTTTTGGTAATTATAGTTTACAACCATTTGATGTGAATTCATCAGAGCGATTAATTATTATTTTTGAAAAATAATTTTTGGAACCTTTTTTATACATATCACTTCTGTTTCTGCCTGTCTTAATTGCAGGTATAACGGTCTTTTTTATTAAGTTAACCGAAAGTCATTTAAAACTTTTATTGGCTTTTAGTGCGGCCTACTTATTGGCTTTATCGTTTCTGCATTTGGTGCCAGAAATATTTTCTTCTCTTCCTTCAAGACAAGCGGGTTTATGGGTGTTGGCAGGTTTTTTTATACAAGTGTTGTTGGAATTCTTTTCAAGTGGTATAGAGCATGGTCACGCCCACATTCATGCCGAAAAAAATAAAATCCCTTTAGTATTATTATTTGGCTTATATCTTCATTCATTTATTGAAGGCTTGCCATTAGCGGGGATCTTTAATGTATCACAAAGTGCCCAACAAATTTCTTTTTTAATGGGGATAACTTTACATAATATTCCTATTTCCATTGCATTTGCAGGTTTGTTAATTCATCAACAAATAGCTAAAAATAAAATCATTTTATATCTACTATTACTTTCTGCTATGGCTCCTTTAGGTTCTTTAATGGGGCATTTCATTGAAATGTCATTTGGTAGTATAGAACATCTTTCTGTAATCTTTACTGCTATTGTAGTGGGTATATTTTTACATATTGCCACAACCATTATTTTTGAAAGCAGCGAAAAAAATCATCGTTATCATATAACGAAACTAATAAGCATACTATTAGGTGTAGCTTTGGCTTACGCATTAACTTAAATTCTATCTGTAATGAAAAAGATAATTTTATTACTATTTTTTATTTCAAATACTGTATTGTTTGCTCAGTATAAAACAGGTGAAGAGTTGCTGGCTGCTATGCATAAAAAGTACTATCACAATTATTGCAAAACAGTTCAGTTCGAACAAAAAACTATTCGATATAAAGATGGAGTGATAACCGATACTGCTTATTGGTACGAGTGGATAAGTTATCCTGATAAATTTCGAATTGATATAGGAACAAAATTTGGCGGTAATGGCGTTATATTTAAAAACGATTCTGCCTATAATTACAAAAAACACAAATTAGTAAAGACCCGACCAGATGCAAACGATTTATTATTGTTGCTTGGCGGTATGTATTTTAGAAAATTTGAGGATGTTGCAGCACGACTAAAAAAAGCGGGGTATGATTTAAGTAAAATAAAAACAGACACTTTAAATAAGGTTAGTTGTTTTATAATAGGAGCAGAGGGCTCTTTTCAAATTTGGGTTGATAAAAAGGATTCAAAGGTTGTCGGACTTAAAACTAAACTGACCGAAACTGATTGGTTAGAGATACAATTCGATGCTTTCCAAAAATCTTGTAAAGGCTTTAATGAAACAAAAGTTACCGCGAATAAAAACGGAAAACTTGAGCAGGTAGAAGAGTACCAGAACATTAAAACAGAAATCATAATTCCCGATTCAATTTTTAATAAAAAGTAAAACATGCTAGGATTAAAATTAGCCACCGACCCACGCTGGGTAAATATTGTAGAAAAAAACATTAGCGAAATTTTAACTGATCACGCCTGGTGCGAGCAAAAAGCGGTAAGTAACTCGGTATCAATTGTTATCTCTTATCCTGAATATACTGAACTGGTTGATGAAATGCTTTCTATCGCTAAAGAAGAGCTTGCACATTTTGAAATGGTACACGAAAAAATTAAGCAACGTGGTTTTGTGTTGGGCAAAGAGCGTAGAGACGAGTATGTTAATGACCTTTACCAATTTATGCGTAAAGGCTATAAACGCGAAATTGCTTTAATAGACCGCTTGCTTTTCTCAGCCCTTATTGAAGCTCGTAGTTGCGAACGTTTTAAAATTTTAAGTGAAGAAATTAAGGATGAAGATTTAAAAGCTTTTTATCGTGAGTTGATGATAAGTGAGGCTACACATTATACAACCTATCTTTCTTTTGCAAGAAAATATGCTGGTAACGAGGATGTAGATAAGCGTTGGCAAGAGTGGCTTGACTATGAAGCTGAAATAATTAGTAAATACGGTAAAAGCGAAAGCATACACGGGTAACTAATCAGTTCCAAAAGTTTTACCTCGCAAAAATACTTTGTTATAAACCGTAGATGTGCTATACCAAACAGCATTACCGGTTAATTTAAACCCTATTAGTTTATCAAAAGTCGAAAGCTGATACGTCTCATTATTATAAAAAGCGTTTAAACCACCTTGTAAATCAACGTAGGTTAACGTGTTGTTATCTATGGCATATTCGCTAGGCATAAAGTTTGTTAACACCGATGATTTACCTTTATTAAAAACAGTAAAGTAACCTGGGTTGTAATAAATCAACATACTATCTGCTACCTGATAAAACTCGGGGGCAAAACCATTTAAGTCGTAATTTTTACCGGCATAAAAAACATGCATTCCTGCCGCATCTGTATAAGCTACCATATCATCTCCGGTTTGGTAATCAGTAACTTGTTTGTTCGACACATTAAAAATATTGCCCTTATAAAAAACAGTTAAGCCTAAAATATTGTTGCTTGTAAAGCTTACTATATTACTACCTGTTTGATATTGTATTTGCGATGAATTATTGGCCAGTTTAAAA
>DATHOW010000178.1:0-6371 GCA_035484495.1 Bacteroidia bacterium
GCGCTAAAGAGCGTATCTTTTCAGTAAGAGATGAGTTTGGACAATGGGATCCTAAAATGCAACGCCCTGAACTTTGGAACATTTACAATGGTAAAATAAATAAAGGAGAAAACGTACGCGTGTTTCCAATAAGTAATTGGACGGAATTAGATGTGTGGAATTATATTAAGCGAGAAAATATTGAATTGCCGTCAATTTATTTTACACATGAGCGTGAGTGTGTAGTTACTGAAAGTGGCCAGCTAATGTCTAATTCAGAATATTTGCAATTAGATAGGACAGATAAACTACGTATAAAAAAAGTAAGATACCGTACCGTAGGTGATATGACTTGTACTGCAGCAATTGAAAGTGAAGCTTATAAAATTGATGATATTATTAACGAAATAAAAGAAGCTAAAATTAGCGAACGTGGTGCAACCAGAATGGATGATAAGGTAAGTGAAGCAGCAATGGAAGACCGTAAAAAGGGAGGATATTTTTAATGGAACTATTAAGATTTTTTACTGCAGGTAATGTGGATGATGGTAAAAGCACACTCATAGGGCGTTTATTATACGATAGCAACTCTATATCAACCGATATAATTGAAACGCTTACCAAACAAAGTAAAACAACAGGTGGCGATACCAAAATAGATTTGGCATTATTAACTGATGGCTTGCGTGCAGAGCGTGAACAAGGCATCACAATTGATGTTGCCTATAAATATTTTAGTACCAGTAAACGTAAATTTATTATTGCTGATACGCCCGGGCACATTCAGTATACACGTAATATGTTTACCGGCGCGTCTAATGCCGATTTGGCGATTATATTGGTAGATGCCCGAAATGGAATAACAGATCAGACGAAACGCCACTCAATTATCTCAGCTATTTTAGGTATACCGCATGTTTTGGTTTGTATAAATAAAATGGATTTGGTTGATTACTCAGAAGCAGCTTACAAACAAATTGAAGCAGATTATTTAATTTTTGCTAAGCAATTAAAATTAAAAGAGATTTCTTTTATTCCTGCAAGTGCTTTGGCAGGAGATAATGTGGTTACCAAATCAGATAAAATGACTTGGTATAAAGGCAAGCCCTTGTTAGATTTTTTAGAAACAACTGAAATTGCTGAGCTGAAAAAAACAGAGGCATCTCGTTTTCAAGTACAATATGTAATTCGTCCGCAAACAGATGAATTGCATGATTATCGTGGCTTTGCCGGTAGAGTAGTAAGTGGAATTTACAAAAAAGGAGAAAGAGTAGTGGTTTTACCATCGGGTATAGAAACAACTATTGATAAAATAGAAGTGCATCAAAAAGAAGTTGAAATGGCTGAAGCAAATACACCTGTTGTGCTACACTTAAAAGATGATGTAGATGTTAGTAGAGGAAATAGCATTGTGCCTATAGCTCATTTACCTAAAACAACTAAAGAGATTACAGCAACTATTTGCTGGATGGATAATGCAGCATTTATCCCTGGACAAAAAATACTTTTGCAACAAAATAGTTTTCGTACCAAAGCAGTAGTAAAAGAAGTTGTTAGTAAAACTGACATTCATTCTTTTATAGCTCTAGAAAGTGATGGAAGCATGAAATTAAACGATATTTGCAAAGTGCTAATAAAAACAGCTGAACCTATAAGTTATGATAGTTACGTTGATAATAGGGGTAGTGGGGCATTTATTTTAATAAACGAAAACACTAACAACACCATAGCCGCCGGGACTATAGATTAATAATTTTCAACCATGAAACACTTTAAAAAGCATCACCCTGCAATTGTAAAAAAATTACAAGCAGGCTTGGCTTCTGATAAAAAATTGGGGTTTAAAGATTTGAAAAAGTATATAGGTACACAGTATGATTTTATTGGACTTTCAACACCAAAACAAAGAGAGGTGTTTAAAGCTGCTTATGAATTTAACACACTTAGCTTAAATCAACAATTAGAAATATGGAATGAGATTTGGCTGAACAGTACACTATTTGAGGCTATGACTCAAGCTTTATTTTTTGTTTCTCAAAACAGAGATGCCTTTGACACGAAAGCACTTTTTGCTACCACAAAAAATTGGGTTGGCAAAATTGATAACTGGGCGCATTCAGATGGCTTATCAGATATATTTTCTTATCTGCTTGAAAAAGATGCTTCATTTATTTACCCTCAAATTAAAATTTGGAATAAATCTGAGAACCCTTGGGAGCGCCGACAATCGATAGTTGCTTTACTTGAGTACAGTAAAAAGCGTAAAAAAGTTTTACCTGTAAATAAACTGCTGCCTTTGATAAAGCCGTTACTAGGCGACGAAAATTATTTTGTGCAAAAAGGCATTGGCTGGACTTTACGTGAAATAGGCAATGTTTATCCTAAAGACACCTGGGTTTTTTTAGTGGAGCATCATGCAAAAATTAGCGCGGTAGCTTTTAGTCCGGCAATAGAAAAACTATCTGTAAAACGGAAAGAAGAATTAAAGGCACTAAGAAAAAAGAATAGATAGTGCTATAATACATCTAGCTTAATGCCCATAGCAAAAAGCAGAATAATAATGCCGCCCACTATAATGCGGTACCAACCAAATAATTTAAAACCGTGTTTGGTAAGGAAATTTATAAATAACCTAATGGCAAGTAATGCCACTATAAAGGCAACCACATTACCAATAGCCAAAAGTTTTATTTCATTTGATGACGGCATGCCGTTATGCTTATAAAAATCAAGCAATTTTTTTCCGGTGGCAGCAACCATAGTTGGTACGGCTAAAAAGAAAGAAAACTCTGCAGCTGCCTTGCGGGTTAGTTTTTGTGACAATCCACCCACAATAGTAGCTCCACTTCTTGAAACACCCGGAATTAAAGCAATACACTGAAATAAACCAATTTTTAATGCCTGCATATAACTTACATCATCTGTCGATTCAATTTTCTCCTCAGTAAACCATTTATCAATAAATAAAAATATTATCCCGCCTAAAAACAGCGCAATTCCCACGCCTAATGGGCTTTCTAATAAACTATCAATAACATCTCCTAATAAAACACCAAAAATAGCAGCAGGTATAAAGGCTACAAAAAGCTTAAAATAAAAATTAACCGATTGAAAAAATCGTTTAAAATACATAACCACCACAGCGGCTATAGCACCCAATTGTATGGCAACGGTAAATAATTTTACAAAGTCGGTAACCTGCATGCCCATTAAACCCGTGGCAATAATCATATGCCCTGTGCTTGATACAGGCAAAAACTCCGTAAGCCCTTCTACAATGGCTAAAACAATAACTTGCAAATAATCCATATTATTCTGCTTTTTTAGGACGGCGCATAATAGCCACCATAATGGTTGCAAAGCCTGCTAGGCAAACTAAAGGAGCTACAGTAATACGCCTTGCGCTAAAAATTTCGGGGTTAAAAATATTAGGGTCTTCGCTGCCACCCCCCATCATTAAAAGGTACCCGAGCACAATAAGTGCAACGCCTGCAATAAAAAATTTATAATTTTCTCTGGCAATGCCAAAGCGGTTGTTTTCAGTGCTCATGTAAAAAATTTTAAGCAAATATAATAAAAACTTTAGGGTTTGGTTTTACCCTCAAAATTGTATCTTTGGTTTTTGATGAGCTTTTTATACCCCTCGTTTTTATTTGCCTTAGGCGCCCTATCAATTCCTATTATTGTCCATTTATTCAATTTCAGACGTTACAAAAAGGTTTATTTTACTAACGTACGTTTTTTAAAGGAAGTTCAGCAAGAAAGTAAATCTAAATCAACCCTAAAACGCTTACTCATATTAGCTTCCAGATTACTGGCACTAACTTGTTTGGTATTGGCTTTTGCTCAACCCTATATTCCAAGTAATCATAATATCAAAAAAGGAGTGCGCACCATTATCATTTATATTGATAATTCGTTTAGCATGCAGGCGGCTAATAAAAACGGAAATTTGTTAGATGATGCTAAACGAAAAGCCAGAGAGCTTGTGCAGGCGGCCTCATCAAGTGATAAAATACAATTAATAAGCAACGATTTTTATGCCACATCGCATGCTGTTTTAAGTAAAGAGCAAGCGCTTGATGCAATTGATAAACTATCGGCCTCACCTTCTGTAAGAAGTCTGCAAGAAATTTATAGCCGCGCTAAAAGCAATACGGATAAGGATTTTAAAGACGCTGAGTTTTTTTTAATAAGTGATTTTCAAAAAAACAACTTAACTGACTTTAAGCCTGATAACCTTGTAGAGACCAATTTTGTGTTGCTGGAAAATGCTCCCGCACAAAATATTTTTATAGATACTTGTTTTGTTGAGAGCCCTTATTTTCAAGCAGGCATAAATCAAAAACTACATGTAAAAATTAAAAACCTATCAGATAAAGAAATTGAAAACGGTTCATTAAAATTATATTTAAACAACAAACAAGTTACGCCAATAAGTTTTAAAGTTAATCCAAACGCCGCTACAGATGCCTTAGTTAGCTTTACCTGCAAAGATACGGGGGTGCAGCAGGGTAAGCTTATTGTAGAGGATTTTCCGGTAACGTTTGATGATACGTTATATTTTTCTTTCCGGGTAAATAATAAAATCCCGTGTTTAGACATTCATAAAAAAGACGAAAAATCAGATGTTTACCTGCAAAGTCTTTTCAATAATGATTCGTTATTTACTTACAACAATCAAACAGACCAAAGCATCGATTTTTCTTATTTCAACAAAAGTAATTTAATTATAGTAAATGGCCTGCAAACCATAAGCAGTGGCTTATCTCAGGAATTAAAGAAATATATTTCGGCAGGTGGTAGCGTGCTTGTTTTTCCTTCAGATAATGCGGATAAAGATTCATACAACAGCTTCTTCAAGCTGTTTAATTTACCAATTTTTATAGGAATTGATACAGCAAGTTATCGTTTAGAAAGTAAAAATTTACCTAAAGATTTATACGAAGGTGTGTTTGAAAAAACGCCAGAAAATATGGATATGCCAAGTGTTCACAAGCATTATATAACACAGGGAAACGCACATAGCGGGGAAGAAATTATTTTAAAATTAATTAACGGACAACCCTTTTTAAGTCTTTATAAAAAAGGCAAAGGGCGTTTATATGTTTGCACATCTGCATTAGATGAAAAGAGCAGCAGCTTTGCAAAACATGCTTTGTTTATTCCAACGCTTATAAAAATTGCCATCCTTAGCAGACCATCACCCCCGCTGTATTACTTTAGTGGAAAAAACGAAGCCATTGATGTAAGCAATGTAAACACAAACGGAGAGACACCTTTACACATATCTTCAACCGAAAACAAAACTGATTTTATTCCTGAAATGAAAGTTACTGAGGACAACAAATCTCTTTTAACGCATGGCAATCCTACTTATGCTAATAATTATTTTTTACTGCACGATAAATTAAATGTGGAAGGTTTGGCGTTTAACTATAACCGAAAAGAAAGTGATTTGGCTAGTTTTACTAAAAACGAGCTGAGTGAAATGATAAAAAAAATGGATTGGAAACGTACCCATATTATTGAGGCATCTGTTGGCAACATGCAAGCTTCATTAGCTGAGATAGGCGGGGGAGTTCGTTTATGGAAACTTTTTGTTCTCTTAACTTTATTATTTTTAGGCATAGAAATTATTTTAATTAAATTTTTAAAATGAATTACTTAATTAAAAACGCAAAGGTGGTTGATGTTAATTCGCCACACAATACTAAGCGAGTAGATATACTTGTTGAGCAAGGCATTATTACACAAATGGGTGCGAACCTTAAACCCGATAAAAATGTAAAAATTATTGAGCAAGAAAACTTGCATGCATCACCAGGTTGGTTTGATATGCAGGCTAATTTTTGTGACCCCGGTTTTGAACATAAAGAAGATTTGCAAAGTGGCATGCAAGCTGCTGCACAAGGCGGTTTTACAGGTGTTTGTGTTATGCCCGCTACTAATCCCCCTCTGCATAGTAAATCACAAATTGAGTATGTGGTAAATGCTTGTAAAAATAATTTGGTAGATGTTTTTCCGGCAGGGTGTTTAACACAAAACTCGGATGGAAAAGAAATGACCGAAATGTTTGACATGAAACAAGCGGGTGCTATTGCTTTTACCGACTACAAAAATTCTATAAAAGATTCCGGGTTACTGGTGCGCTTGCTTCAGTATGCTGAAAATACAAATAGTTTAATCATCGCACATTGCGAGGACAAAGGGCTTACCGGTGGTGGACAAATGAATGAAGGCGAAACAGCTACGCATCTTGGTTTAAAGGGCATTCCGGCTTTGGCTGAAGAATTGATGGTTCAACGCAATATAAATTTACTTGCTTACGCAGGGGGTAAAATGCATGTACCAACTATTTCATCAAAACAAAGTGCCGATTATATTAAGCA
>DATHOW010000179.1:0-43493 GCA_035484495.1 Bacteroidia bacterium
ACCCGTCATGCCTGTAGTTGGAGTCCATGTATAAGTAGTAGTTCCACTTGCCCCAAATACAACAGGCACATTTAAACAAGTTGTATAGCTTGGTGCAGATAAAGTAAGTGTAGGGGCTGAAGTAACAGTAATTACCTGTGTTAAAGTAGTTGTACAACCTGTATTTCCTACAATCGCGCAACTATATGTAGTAGTAACACTTGGTGTAGCTGTTATTGAAGAACCAGTAGTTGAACCAGTTATAGCGCCTCCGGTAGATGCGGTCCACGCATAAGAAGTGGCATTAGTAGGAGTTATGCTTAAAGTAGCACTGGCATTAGCACAAACTGTTGTTGTAGATGATGAAATAGAATATACTTGTACTCCGGTAAAATTAGTAATTTGATAATCGCAATAATTTCCGGCAAAACCATCAATCATAACGTAATATGTTTGACCAATAGTTAAACCACTTCCAGTTAAGGTAAAACTTCCCGGTCCACTGCCTTGACTTATACAACTTGTAGAAACCTGATTAAAAGACGAACAGCCTGATGCCGACAACATAACCGCCTGAATACCACTAGAGCCATCAACACAATTGCTAGAAGTCATAGAAATTTTTGGATTAGTTGCACCAGCAACAAAGGCAATCCAAGAATTATTTTCTATACTTCCGCAAAAAGTACTATTGCCTTCTGTAAATTGTGTCCCGTAATATTGATAGTCGTCAAAGGCACCATAACCTTCTCCGGTAGCAATATTTTCATTGTCTGCTGTGTACCACCCACTTGTGTTACCGCAATAACTGTTAAGGTCGCAAATTACCGGGGCAGTAGCACAATTATCACCAGCCACAGGGTTTCCGCCACAACCAGTTGGTTGGCAACCAATAATAGCACTAAATCCTTCACCTACAACACCATCATTATTACTTTTAAACACAAGTGTTAAGCAAGTACCTGAAGAGGTAAAGGCTTGCCCTAATGTGGTAGATACGTTTGTTATGTTACCAATTTGGGTAGATGTGGCTAAAGGACCATCGTGTATATACAAATGATCACCTGAAGCTATATCAGCCAAAGTAACATTTATTTTAATGGGTCCACCACCACTGCAAAAAGTAAGCACCAAATTATCACCATCGGCATAATAAGCAGCTCCAGTACCAGTACCATCATCATAAATTTCAACACCACTAACACCTTTACAGGTTGTAATTGTTGTGTTATTATAAAAAGGTGCTGGATCAGGTCCCATATAATATGTATTTGCCTGCGCATTCGCATAATTTTTGGCTAAACAAAGTAATAAAAGGCTAAGTATAATTTTCTTCATAATTTCGATGTTTATTTATTTAGACTTAACTTTATCGGTTAAGCGCATTCTTTCTTCTTTTAAATGATACACCTTAGATAATTCACTGACGATTATTTCTTTCGAATCAACAGTAACCTTACTAAAGCCTAATGCAGCTATTAATTTTTCAACCTGAAAAAGTGTTCTTGGTCCATCAGCCTTTAAACGCAACTGAGCCATAGCATATTCAGGGTTAAACCCTTGCTTATACAATTCAAAATCTTTTTGAGCTGAGGCTTTTTTTACTAACTCGTCGTAAAATTTTTGATCAACATCGGCAAACCTCAAATCAAGCGAAGTGCTTTTATCAGTTTGAATAATCCCATTTATTGTGTTGACCTTGACCCTAGGAGTACCTTGTGCATTTGCTGCTTCAGTAAATCCAACAAAAAACCCTACAATTAGAAGTAGTTTTAACAATTTCATAATAATATATTTACTCACAAATATACATAATTATCGAGAAAAGCAAAACATATCGACGAATTATCCTAAAAATAATTCTCGCTTAACAAATTATAACAGGAAACCCTTTTTGGGCGGGGCTGTGAATAAAAATATTTCCCCGCATTCTAAATAATTTGCCTTGTTTTAATAGATTTGCAGCCTTTTAGAATACTTTTTTAACAAACGATGAGCAAAATGCTTTGGCATACTGCGAAACCAAGAGACAAAAACAACAATGAGCGAAAACAACGATATAAATTCTGATAACCACCACGAATTAGACAGCGTTACCCACGTATCGGGCATGTTTAAAAACTGGTTTATTGATTATGCCTCTTATGTAATTTTAGAACGTGCCGTTCCTGCCCTCGAAGATGGATTGAAACCCGTGCAACGCCGTATTTTGCACAGTATGTGGGAGCTTGAAGATGGTCGCTATAACAAGGTTGCCAACCTTATTGGTAACACTATGAAGTACCACCCACACGGAGATGCCAGTATTGGTGATGCTTTGGTAGCTATTGGGCAAAAAGACCTTTTAATTGATATGCAGGGTAACTGGGGTAACATTTTAACCGGCGATAGCGCTGCTGCCCCTCGTTATATTGAAGCCCGACTTTCTAAATTTGCACTTGATATACTCTACAATCCAAAAACTACCAACTGGCAACTAAGTTATGATGGTAGAAATAAAGAACCTATAACACTTCCGGTAAAATTTCCGTTGTTATTAGCGCATGGTGTTGAAGGGATTGCGGTTGGCTTAGCTTGTAAAATGTTGCCTCATAATTTTAATGAATTAATTGACGCATCTATACAAGTTTTACGTGGCAGAAAAGCGGTTATTTATCCCGATTTTATTACAGGTGGCATTGCCGATTGCGGCGATTATAATGATGGTTTACGTGGCGGTAAAATTAAAATACGTGCCCGCATAAAAGAATTAAACGCTAAAACCCTTGTTATTACCGAGATTCCGTTTGGTACAACCACAGGCTCATTAATAGACTCTATACTTGCCGCTAACGATAAGGGCAAAATAAAAGTAAAAAAGGTTGAAGATAACACAGCTGAAAATGTGGAGATTTTAATTCACTTGCAACCGGGCATTTCGCCTGATAAAACAATTGATGCACTCTATGCTTTCACTAATTGTGAAATGAGTATATCGCCTAATGCCTGTGTAATTGAAAACGACAGACCTCGTTTTGTAGGTGTTAGCGAAATGCTTCGCTTATCTACCCTACAAACGCTTGAACAACTGCGTCGCGAGCTTGAATTAGAAAAACAAGAGCTGGAAGAAAAATGGCACTTTGCTTCTTTAGAAAAGATTTTTATTAAAGAAGAAATGTACATCGACTTTAAAAAATACTCTGACAAAGAAACTTTATTTAAATATTTACATACTGCCTTTGCACCGCATAAAAAGAAATTAATTCGCGAAATAAACGACGATGATTTACAACGTTTAACGCAAATTCCGATGATCCGTATCACGCGTTTCGACAGCATAAAAGCTGAAGACCACATGAAGGATTTGGATGATAAAATTGCAGGTGTAAAAAATCATTTAGCTAACCTTACCGATTACGCAGTTGAGTATTTTAAAACGTTAAAGAAAAAATACGGCGAAGGAAAAGAACGTAAAACCGAAATAAAACAACTGGAAACCATTGTGGCTACCCAGGTTGTTATGGCTAACGAAAAACTGTATGTAAACAAGGCCGAAGGCTTTGTGGGCACCAGTTTAAAGAAAGATGAGTTTGTTTGCGATTGCTCAGACATTGACGATATTATTGCGTTTACCAAAGAGGGTAAACTGAAAATATTTAAGGTAGCCGACAAGGTGTTTGTTGGTAAAGACATTATTTATGTAGCGGTGTTTAAAAAGAACGACGAGCGCACTACATACAACATGATTTATAGCGACGGACCAAAAGGCATAACCTTTATTAAACGCTTTAACGTTACGGGTGTTACTCGCGATAAGGAGTATGATTTAACTAAAGGCACAGCCAATTCAAACGTATCGTGGTTTACCATTAACCCTAATGGCGAAGCTGAAAAAGTAGTGGTTAATTTAAAACCTGTTACCGGTGTACGCAAATTAGAAATTGATATTGATTTTGCTGAAATTCCGGTTAAAGGAAGATCATCAGTTGGTAATATTGTTACTAAATACGCCGTTAAAAAAGTAATTTTCAAATCGAAAGGCGCATCAACTTTAGGTGCCGAAGATTATTGGTTTGATGATACTACACACCGTTTAAATAAAGAAGACCGAGGCACTTACTTAGGTAAATTTGCAGGTGAAGATAAAATACTTACTATCACATCAAAAGGGCAGTACAAATTGTATAATTATGATTTACTAAACCACTTTGATGAAGATATTGTAATGATTGAAAAATTCTTGCCTAAGCAAGTAATTACCATGATTTATTTTGACGGAGAAAGCAAATCATATTTAGCTAAACGCTTTATTCCTGAAAATATTTCTACCAAAACATCTATTATTACTGAGCACGAAAACTCGTTAGTAGAGCTTGTAACGAGCAATCCTATCGCGGTAATTGACGTTGTTTTTGGCAAAGAAAAAGACAAACAACCAAAACCCGAAGTAATTAATTTAGCCGAGTTTGCCCCTATGGTAAATATGAAAGCTAAAGGTAAAAAGCTAACTCCGCTTAAGGTAAAAGAAATTAATTTACGCGAAGCTGAAGAGATGGAGCTTGACGAAGAGCCTGAAGCACCGGGAGCCGATAATGGTTTGTCGCCTATGGAATTGCACCGCCGTGCTATGGAAAAAATTAGCCGTAAAGCAGCGCAAGATTTTATGAAGGGCGAAGATGGGCAGGGTAAATTGCCTTTTGATTAAAAATCCGTAGTGTTTTTTTAGTGCATTGTTTATAATGTGGTTGTCATTTAGATCAGGGCTAAGCGTAAAGAAAATATCTAGTAGATATTTTTAGCGCAGAGCCAGCTTGTGTGGCTGACAAATCTTTATTTGCAAGCAGTCTATTCCCAAATAAAGATTTCTCAGTTGTGCCCCCTTCGAAATGACAAGAATTAATTACTGTTACACAACAACATTTCTAATTAAAAAAAGGAAAGGACTCCCCTTATACTTTATATTATTATATTCTTTTGTTTGTTGCCCTTTTACTGTCCTTTTGTTCGCCCTTATACCGCCCTAATTTTTATAAAAACCTTCGAAATACCTTATTTTACAAGGGTTATAACCTGCCTCGGTAGCACCCTAATTCCACCCTTTACCCCGCCCCTTTGCTTGCCCTTTTTTACTGTTTTTACACGCTCAAAAAGTTTTTACTATCAGCCACAAACTCCATTTGTTTATGGGTTATAGGATGTTCAATAACAAGTTTAGCGGCATGTAAAGCAATGGCATTAGGTTTGTATAAAACGGTTGAACCATACATTTCATCACCTAAAACGGGGCAATTTAAGCCTGCTAATTGCACCCTTATTTGATGGAATTTACCTGTGTACAGCTCAATATCCCACAAAAAGAATTTGCTATGGGGTTTAACCATGTACGATAGTTTTATTTTTTCGGCGTACTCAGTCCCTTCAGGCACAATTACAGCCTTCTTTTTTTCTTTGCGGTGCCATTGCTCCAGCGTATCTGCTTTAATTGTAGGTTCATTTGCCGTTAAAGCTAAATAATGCTTGGTTACAGTGCGGTTAGCAAACTGCTCACTTAAATGTCTTAAATAATCTTTGTTTTTGGTAAATAACACTACGCCGCTTACGGGTCTATCTAAACGATGAAGATGCTGCACATAGGGCAGTTTATCTCCGGTTTTTTGCTTCAAATAGTTTTTTACCTGTTGTAATAAATTAGGGAAATTGTTTCTATCAGGCTCTACCATTAAACCTGCGGGCTTGTTGCACACCAACAGCACATCGTCTTCGTATATAATTTCGGGTTTAGTCATAGTTTAAATATAAGGGCAAATAAAATCAATAAAATATAGTCTGCTTCATAAAAACAATTATTTTTGACAAAAGTTTTTTGAATTTAGTATTTGTAATTTAAAATTTTCATCATATGAACATTCACGAGTATCAAGGTAAAAGTATTTTAAAGAGTTTTGGTGTTGCTGTGCAAGAAGGAATAGTTGCCGAAACACCTGAACAAGCAGTTGAAGCCGCTAAAGAAATGAAAGTGAAATATAACAGCGATTGGGTTGTTATAAAAGCACAAATACATGCCGGTGGTCGTGGTAAAGGCGGTGGAGTTAAATTAGCAAAAAATTTAGAAGAGGTAAAACAAAGGGCAACCGATATTATTGGCATGCAATTAATTACCCCACAAACCAGTGCCGAAGGTAAAAAAGTACATAAAATATTGGTTGCACAGGATGTTTACTACCCGGGTGCGTCGCCAACTAAGGAGTTTTATATCAGTATATTATTAAACCGTGCTACGGGTCGTAACATTATCATGTATAGTACCGAAGGTGGAATGGACATTGAGCATGTAGCAGAAACTACACCACACTTAATTTGGAAAGAAGAAATTGACCCAAAAGTTGGTTTACGCGATTTCCAATGTCGTAAAGTGGCTTTTAATTTAGGTTTAAGCGGTACTGCATTTAAAGAAATGACAAAATTTGTGGCTTCTTTATATAAAGCTTATGACTCTATCGATGCATCTTTATTTGAAATTAACCCGGTACTAAAAACATCTGACGATAAAATTATTGCTGTAGATGCTAAAGTAACGATGGATGATAACGCACTTTATCGCCATAAAGACATTGAGGCAATGCGTGATGAGCTAGAAGAAAACCCTATTGATGTTGAAGCTCGTAAAGCTGAGCTTAACTACGTTAAATTAGATGGTAACGTAGGTTGTATGGTTAACGGTGCAGGTTTAGCGATGGCTACTATGGACATCATTAAATTATCGGGTGGTGAGCCTGCTAACTTTTTAGATGTGGGTGGTACAGCTAATGCAGAACGCGTAGAAAAAGCATTCCGCATTATCTTAAAAGATAAAAATGTAAAAGCTATTTTGGTAAACATTTTTGGTGGCATTGTACGTTGCGACCGTGTGGCGCAAGGTGTGGTTGATGCTTACAAAAATATGGGCAGTATTCCAGTACCAATTATTGTACGTTTACAAGGCACAAATGCCGAAGAAGCTAAAAAACTAATTGAAGAATCGGGCTTGAAAGTGTTTTCGGCTATACAATTACAAGAAGCTGCTGATTTAGTTAAAAAGGTTTTAAATAATTAATTAGATTTGCTTACAATTTTAAATATAAGTATGAAAAAAATATTTATCACAACACTTTCAATTGCGGCAATAAGTGGTACATGCGTACTAACTTCTTGCGGTGGCGGCAACAAAGCCGATACAGATGCTATGGCTTCAGACAGCACTAAGGTTGATACAACGGCGGCAGTTAAGCCTAGTAACACATCTAGTACTGAAATGACTTACCAAATACCATCGCCTAAAGAAATGTTTGTTTTTATTAAGCAGGTAGCCGGTAAAAACAACAAGCGTACAGATGTTTTAAACAGCCCTGATAAGGTAAAAAATTATGCCGATGCAAAATCGCAGGCATTAAATTTTGGTATATATAGCTGCGATTTAACTTATTGTTCGATTTTTGAAATTGGCACGGATGTGCTTAAATATTTTAAAACCGTAAAACAACTAGGTGATGCTGTTGGCGTATCAAGCTCTATTAGTCCAAGCATGCTAAAAAGCTTAGAGAAAAATATGGGTAATCCAGATTCGTTAGTTGAAATAGCTGATAACTTGTATTTCTCTTCTTTTGAATCTATGCAAAATTCGCAACAAGGCACTACATTGGCTTTATCGGTTGCAGGTGGTTACATTGAAGGATTAAACATTGCTTGCGGTTTAGTAAAATACGACAAAAAAAATCCGGCCATTGAGCGTATAGCTGACGAAAAATATACCCTTGACAACATTATTGATTTTATGAAAAAATACGAAAGCGATGCAGGCGTAAAAGAAACTATTGCACAGCTGGAAGATTTAAGAACTACATTTAACCAGGTAACCGAAAAAGAAGAAGGTGCTGTTGCCGTTAAAGAAGAAAAAGGTGTTAAAGTACTTGGCGGTGGAAGTCAATCGCAAATAACAGAAGCACAGTATAAAGCTTTAACTGATAAAGTAGCCTCTATTAGAAATTCATTTACAGGAAAATAATTAATTAAATATCGATTATGAAAAGAATAATTTTTGCATTACTAGTTTGTATAGGTTTATCAACCGACTACGCCTTTGCCCAAGCAAGTGTTTGTGGCGAGTTTCATAAAAAAGCTTGTTATATGGAGGGCACTCGTAGAGATAAACGTGCTTTTATGTATAACGCACAATCAAAAAGCGGTTTGTTTGCACAAGGCTCTACATCTAAAATGCGTTGTGTAGTTTATAAAGGCAACGATTATCGTATGAGCGTTTGCTGCGAAGCAATTATAGGCGAAAAAGTAAATTTTAAAATTTATGATGCGCGTACTAAAGAATTGCTTTTTGATAACACAAAAAATGATAACACACAGCAATTTGAGTTTCAGGCTTCAAGTACACGTCAGTTAATTATTGAGGCTACTGTGCCAATGGGCGAAGTGAAAGAAGAAAAAGGTAAAGCTGAAAACGCTGCTTGCGTTGGTTTGTTAATTGAAAACAAAGTATCTGACAGAGTTGGTTTCTCTCAGTATTAGAATATAAAATTGATTTTGAAAAAGGCTTACCGTTGGTGAGCCTTTTTTGTTTTAGGTCATTTATAATTACAACACTTCTTCAACTAAATAAGTAACCGCATTTATATCAACCGATGATTTTGCCTGCAAGCCCATTAATTTTATCCCTAATGGGGATTGAGGAGAAAGCACTATAACATCTGCACCATCAACCATTAGCTTGCCTAAGGCAATGCTTAAAAACAAATAACCTTTGTTGGTTTTAACCAAACTACCTTTTGCTATTTGTGTTGCTTTTAGCGTAGCATCTATCGATTGCAAAACAGTTTTTTGCTTTAGTAATTCATCTAACTGTCGGCTAATTTTTTCTTGTTCTAATTGCATCATGGCACGGGCAGTTTCGTGTTTATCGCCGGCAGAGCTTTTTCCATCGCTTACAGCGCCTTCAGCCAAATCTTGCAAGGTGTTTTGTAAAGCTTGTATTTTTTTATCTACTAGGTTAAGGCATGCAGCATATATTTTTTCTTTTAACTGCATGTTTAAGTAAATAGCTGTTTACGATTTTACTAATTTCTTAGTATAGGAGTTTCCGTTTGAGGAAGAAATTTTTACCACATACATTCCTCCGGTAACAGTTGATAAATCAAGCGACTGAATAATTTTATCCGTACTGTTGTTTTGCGAAGATTTTGTTTGGGTGCTTAATACTAATCGTCCGGCAACATCATACACGTTTACAGTTAGCAGGCAATCATTGCTTCCGCAAAGTGTGTTTATAATATTGCTTGCGACAAGTGATTTAATAGCAAAAGTTCCTTTTAAAATTTGATCGGCCACGCAAAAATCAGGAATGCCATAACCTAAAATAGAATCTGGGTTAGCATATTGCGTAGCACTTTGTTTAATAGCATTAATAACTTGCATATTTGTTTTAGTAGGATTGCCTTGCCACAAACAAGTTACCATGCCTGCCATAATAGGCGATGCAAAAGATGTACCGCTACCCGTACTTACATTACCCGAGTTAACATTAAAAATAGTTGAACTTGAACCTTGTGCTGCAACATCGGGTTTTATACGCCCATCAGCCGAATTACCTGTTGAACTAAAAGTGGCATAAGCCCCACTTGCATCAACTGCACCAACTGCCAATATACTATCGGCATCAGACGGAACAGAAATTTTTTGCCAGCTCGACCCACCCTCGTTACCCGCAGCTATGCAAGAAATCATGCCACGGCGTGCAGCCATTGTTGCTGAAAGGCTGGCAACGGATGTGCGTCCGTTTAAATCTGCCCAAGTGTGGCTTTGTGTCGGGTCATCAAAAATAGTGTAACCCAATGATGAATTTATTACATCTGCCCCTGCACTATCGGCATACTCAATAGCAGCAACCCACTGATACTCTTCTACAATTTTTTCGGTAGAGTCAATCTCACTACGTAACAAATAAAATTTTGCGTAAGGTGACGTTCCAATCATTTGTCCGGGTGTGTTGGCAGCTATACAGGATAAAACTTCGGTACCATGCCCGCCTTCGTTAAACACTAAACTATCGTCGGTTAAAAAATCGTGTGCAGCAATTACCTGGTGGTTATGCCACAGTGTATCAAAAACAGAGCCTGTTTTTGCATTTAAAAACCCATCGTCAATAATGCCAATTTGCATGCCGGTGCCATTATAACCTTGGTTATGCAAGCATTGTCCGTTAAGCATATAAACTTGATTTTTGCTCAAACCATAATCAAACACATCCGTTTGAGTAGCCGCGTTTTTTTCGTTTGACGTTATATTTTGTGCCGTAGGAATAAATTTTTTTGGCGACTTTACTTTTGCTAAAGGTTTGCTGCTAAGCACAAACGGAAGTGCATTAATACTATCTAACTGCGCTTGATTAGTTAGCCTAACTACTACCCCATTAAACCATTTTGTGCGACACATAACCAACGCACCTGTTTTAGCAACACGCTTAACGTAAGCGGTGTCAACCGGTATATCTTCATTATTTACAGCTATGCCTTGGTTCCCCCTACGGTTTATAGCTCGTTGCGATAAAAATTGTTGTGGATTGCCGGTGCTATAATTAGAATTATTTTTATCGGTAAAGGCTACAAAGTAGCGCGTGTAAACCGTTTGCGAATATGTGTTTACAACCAACAGCAAACAAAATAGTTGCGTTAAAAGCAACTTTATATTTTTAACGCCCAAGTTTTTCATGCTTAATTTTTTATTCTGTTCCGTATGAGTTTACAGTCATTACATAATAAACACCCCCGGCAATCACGCCACGGTGTACACCTTGGTTATCTTGCTTATAAACGTAATTTACAATTTGCTTATAAACAAGCCCAACATTACGCGCATATTGCTCATAATAATTTTGATAGTACAAGGCATTTGTATCTAAGTGTTGTTGTACCGTTAGGGCTTTACTAAATGAATTACCGTTAAGTGTAAGCGCGTTATCAAACGAAGTGTATTTATAATCTTGTTCGGTAGTATCAGCGTGTGCTGTTCCATTCCAAGTTGCAGATAGTTTAGCTGGGAAAGCAAGTTTTGTGTAGCGTATATTTTCTTCTACCACTTCAACATCAGTTGCTGTTTTGTTGGCAACCCAAACATCCTGCAAAGTCCAACTCATAGCACTGTAAGGCACCGTTGGGCTATACACTTTTTTGTAACGAATTAATTTAATAGTTGGGCGGTTTTGGTTATCGGTAATTAGCGTATCCATAACCTCTTTTATTTGGAATTTTAGTTTCAGCGTATCTCCGTTATTTTGATTATAGAATATAGAATCTACATCATATATAACATACGACCTTATTTTACCCGGATAGTAATTATAGCCCAAATCGGGTGGAGCAATAGTCGCATCTTTTTTACAAGAAAAAAATAAAACTAATATGGCGAAAACGCAGTAGTATTGGAATTTCATTCAGGTAAAAATAATTAAAAAAACATAAACCTAAAACTTATTTAACTTTGGCCTGTTAAATTGTGAAAACTAAAAAAACCATATTAATTTTTGCCGACTGGTACTTGCCTGCTTATAAAGCCGGGGGGCCAGTAAAATCAATAGCTGCGTTAGTTTTTTATTTAAAAGACGAGTTTAACTTTTACATTATAACGGGTAATAAAGACCTTTTTTCTTCAGAATCTTATAAAGACATAAAGAGCAACCAATGGAATGTTTTGCCTAATGGCGAGCAGGTTTTCTATTTTTCGGACGATTTTATTTCGTTTAAAAGCTTAAGTGTTATGGTAAAAAACCTAGAGTACGATTGTGTTTATTTAAACAGTTTTTTTTCGAAACGATTTACTATTTACCCCCTATTATTAAAAAAATTAAATCAAATAAAAACACCCATAGTGCTTGCGCCAAGGGGCATGTTAGGCAGTGGGGCGCTATCGTTAAAATCGGGTAAAAAAAATATGTTTATTAGTTTAGCTAAAGCAACAGATTTATATAAACCTGTTATTTGGCATGCTACTTCGTTACCGGAAGAGCAAGAAATAAAGCAACTTTTTGCAAGTAACATTAAAACCATTTCAAACTTAATTCTGCCCCCTACTAAAAGCCGCACCAATTATAGTAAAGGAGTAAACGAGGTAAAAATTTGTTTTGTATCGCGCATTGCACAGAAAAAAAATTTACTGTTTGCCCTGCAAGTTTTACAAACTATAAACACAGGTAAAATTGTGTTTGATATATATGGGCCTGTTGAAGATGCGGATTATTACAAGCAATGTACAGAGCTTGCAAAAAAACTACCAAGCAACATTAGCGTAAACTTTAAAGGAGATTTGCAGGGTAATGAGGTTGAGCAAGCTTTAAAAAATTATCACTTATTTTTTCTACCAACCTTAAACGAAAATTTTGGGCATGCCATTGTTGAGGCAATGTTAAATGGTTGCCTCCCACTACTTAGTGATACAACCCCTTGGCGTAATTTACAAACCCAAAACATTGGCTGGGATATTGCTTTAAACGAAAAAGAAAAATTTGCAGCGGCAATTAATGAGGTTTTACAATTATCCCAAGTCGATTTTGAAATAAAATCAAAAGCCGTGCAACACTATGCACTTACCAATTGCATAGATAGTGGAGCCATAGAGGCCTATAAAAGTCTATTTAATTCACTTTAACACTCAAAAAAAGGTCTTTTGCATAAAATTTCGTATTTTTATGCGGATGATTTTTAGCCAAATAAATACTCGCCCTTCGGCTATGGCTATGTGGAATTAAAATTTCACTAAACACATTAATTTATCGTGCCTTGTTTTCTGATAAATTAATGCCGCATCATTCAAAAAAATTTAAAATTCACAAAAAAAATTACAAACTCATGGATACAAAAAACATTGCACCAACCTTAGAAAAAATATACAAAGAAGCCGGTGATTTTTTACCACTTAACGGAACCGATTATGTTGAGTTTTATGTTGGTAACGCTAAACAGGCAGCACACTATTACAAAACAGCTTTTGGTTTTCAAAACCTAGCGTATAGCGGCTTAGAAACCGGAAACAAAGAAACTGCATCGTACGTGTTACAACAAGGTAAAATTCGTTTGGTGTTAACTTCACCTTTAAATTCAAAACATCCCATTAATCAGCACATAGTAAAGCATGGCGATGGTGTTAAAGTAATTGCACTTTGGGTTGATGATGCTACATCTGCTTTTAATGAAACGGTTAAACGTGGCGCAAAACCTTTTATGCAGCCTACTAAAGAGGAAGATGAAAACGGACACGTAATTCGTAGTGGCATTTACACCTATGGCGAAACTGTACACATGTTTGTTGAACGTAAAAACTACGAAGGGTTATTTTTACCGGGTTATAAAGAATTAAAAAACGAGTACAACCCAAAATCAGCTGGTTTAAAATACATTGATCACATGGTTGGTAATGTTGATTGGAACCAAATGAATGTGTGGGTTGACTGGTATCAAAAAACAATGGGCTTTATTAACTTACTTACGTTTGATGACAAACAAATACATACTGAGTATAGCGCCTTAATGAGTAAAGTAATGGCTAACGGTAACGGTAGAATTAAATTCCCAATAAACGAGCCGGCTGAAGGAAAAAAGAAATCGCAGATTGAAGAATACATACAATTTTACGAAGGTGCAGGTTGCCAGCATATTGCGGTTGCAACAGATGATATATTACATACGGTACGCGATTTAAAATCGCGTGGGGTTGAGTTTTTATCGGCTCCGCCAAAAGCATATTATGACGACGTTAAAGTGCGCATCCCTAATGTAAAAGAAGACATTGATTTGTTGGCATCTGAAGGCATTTTAATTGATTGCGATGAAGATGGATATTTGTTACAAATATTTACCAAACCAATTGAAGACCGCCCAACTTTATTTTTTGAAATAATTGAACGTCACGGTGCAAAGGGTTTTGGTGCAGGTAACTTTAAATCGTTATTTGAATCTATTGAAAGAGAACAAGCCTTACGTGGTACTTTAGATAAGTAATTTTTTAAGCCTCTATTAAAAAACCCCTTTATAAAAATATGAAGGGGTTTTTTATTTAAAATTATTCCAACTTAAAAGGTGTCTTTACTTTTTATTTTTCACGTACTTATCTAAAAACTTTTCCATAGTGCTGTAATAGTCAAACTTGTTATCCTGATTATAGAAACCATGACCTTCATCACCTTTAACCATATATTCAACAGCTACACCACGTTTACGTAAAGCAGCTACCATTTGGTCGCTTTCGGCTTTGTTAACCCTTGGGTCGTTTGCACCGCAAGAAATAAATACCGGGCATTTAATATTATCAGCATGTAGTGCAGCTGATACTTTTGCCAGCATTACACTATCTTTTGGGTTGTTAGGGTTGCCCATTTTTTCGTAAAAATCATCTTTATACTGAGGCCAAGTATTAACTATTGATTTTAAAAATGTAAACATATTACTTGAACCTACGTCAGCCACTCCTGCGGCATATAAATCGGGGGTGAAAGTAACACCCATTAATGTTGCAGTACCACCATAACTTCCACCATAAATAGCAACGCGTTTAGGGTCGGCAACACCTTCTTTTTTCAACCACTCTATCCCATCGGTTATATCGTCTTGCATTTTACCACCCCATTGTTTAAAACCTGCCACATAAAACTTTTTGCCATAACCGGTGCCACCCCTAAAGTTCACTTGCAACACAGCGTAACCACGGTTTGCTAAAAATTGTACTTCACTATCGTAACCCCACTCATCTCTTGACCATGGGCCACCATGTGGATGAACTATAACAGGTAGGTTTTTGGCTTCTAGGCCAATTGGCAATGTTAGATAACCATGTATAAGCAAGCCGTCTCTGGCGGTGTAGGTTATTGGTTTGGTGTGGCTCATTTGTTTTTCAATAATCCACGGACAAGGATTTGCAGCTTCCTTTATTTCCTTAGTTATAAAATCGTAGAGATAAGTCTTTCCGGGCATTCTATCACTATAAATTCCTACAATGGCTTTTGTTCTCGCATCATCACAGCTTGCAACATAAGTAATGTAGCCTTCAAATTTTTTATCGAGTTGCTGATATATGGCTTCCCATTCTTTATCAAAAAAATGTTTTTCGAATTTCTCTCCCATCCATCCAACAAACATCAAGGTCTTCTTTTTTCGGTCGTAATGAATTTCGCTAAGGTCATAATCTTTATTGCTATAAATTTCTTTCACTTCTTGTTTAGCTATGGGGTCATATTCAACCATTGCAACTTTGTCTCTTCCTATATTAGATAAGGCATACATATTTTTATTGTCTTTATCAAAAGACTTAAGCGAAAATTGATCTTTATTAGATACGGTAAGCAAATGAGAGAAAGCATCTTTTTCATTGTTTCTATATCCCCAAAAAATATTTACACCATTGGGTTTACTTGCAATTCGTAAAACACCTGCATTGTCTGTTAACCATGTATCAAAATTTTCTTTGTTGTTGTATAATAATATTAGTGCACCCGTTTCGATGTTAAGTAAATATGGATCGATAGAATATTTTACTCTTTTGTTTATGCCTACAATAAGCTCCTTTTCTTTACCCGGTATTGCTCCTAACCCATCAATTACATCTGTGCGGATGCCGGGAAAAGGTGTTAAAGCCTTTAAGTTGCTACCATCGGCTTTTACAGAAAAAACTTGAAAGTTTTCATCGCCCCCAACATCCTGCAAATAAATAATTCTGTCGCCTTTCCAAAAATAGCTGATAATGCTTCGTAGCGTATCGTTAGTAACACGAGTACCAACAGTATCTGTAACTTTTTGCACAAAAATATTTAACCGGCCTTTATAATCATCTCTGTAACTAAAATAGTTGCCATCTGGCGAAATGCGAAAACCACCTTTGCTTGCATTTTTAAAAAAGATTTTCATATCAAGCAATGGCGCGGGCATTTCTTTTTCGGACTGCTTGTTTTCTTTTTGCGTGTTAGGTTGACACGAGTTTAGAACTAAAAACAAAACAGTTAACGCTGATAAAATTAAATGCCTACATACAATCATACTTGTTTTATTTTATTGTTTGCATTTCGTACAGCTTTAAATAAGTGCCTGCTTGGGCAAGTAATTCTTTATGTGTACCACGTTCAATAATTTTACCTTTTTCAAGTACTACAATTTCGTCGGCATGTACAATAGTAGATAATCTATGAGCAATAACAACCGTGGTACGGTTTTGCATTAATTTTTGTAAAGCATCCTGCACGGCACGTTCGTTCTCGCTATCAAGTGCGGAGGTGGCTTCATCTAAAATTAAAATAGGCGGATTTTTTAGTACAGCACGCGCAATGCTAATGCGCTGTCTTTGTCCGCCACTTAATTTAGTTCCTCTATCTCCTACATTGGTTTGGTAACCTTCGGGCATTTGCATAATAAAATCGTGGGCGTTTGCTATTCGTGCGGCTTCCATTACTTGTTGTTCGGTAATGTTATCCAATCCAAAAGCAATGTTATTAAAAACACTATCGTTAAATAAAATTGGTTCTTGCGATACCATGCCTAATAAATTACGCACACTTTTTAGCGTAGCATTTTTTATGTTTACATCATCAAATAAAATTTCGCCTTCATCGCTATCATAAAAACGCGCTATCATATCTGTCAAAGTTGTTTTACCTGAACCCGACTGACCAACCAAAGCAATGGTTTTACCTTTTGGAATAATTAAATTAACGTGTTGCAACACATGTCCGGCATCACCCCTGTTATAAGCAAACGAAACATTTTTAAATTCAATTTTTTGGTTGAATGATTTTATTTCAGTTGGGTTTACAATTTCGGTAATCGTATTTTCTGCATGTAAAATTTTATTAATACGCTCTTCGGATGCAACTCCTTTTTGAATACTGTTATAGGCTTGTGTAATTTGTTTTACCGGCGGAATTATTTGTGATGCCACAATTATATACGTGATAAACGACGAAGCAGACAAACTGCTATCAGCACCCATAACCATTTTACCACCAATAAACATAATTAGCATGAGTATAGCTGTAACAATTACTTCGGTCAACGGGGAAGACAAATCGGTTTTGCGATAAATACGGACTGAGATTTTTGTATAGTCTTCGTTTATGCTTTTAAATTTATCTGACACAAAACGCTCACCGGTAAAGGCTTTAATAATTTTTAAACCGCCCAAGGTTTCTTCCATAGCAATAAACAATTGCCCTAATACTTGTTTGCCTTTGGCAGAATTTCGTTTTAAACTTTTACCAATTAGTGCAACCAACAAACCTGCAATAGGCAACAATAAAAAAACATACAGCGTCAGGTAGGGGCTAATCATAATTAATGCCACCAAAGAAATAACGATAAGCAATGGCTCACGAAAAATAAGTTCTAAGGATTGCATAATACTCCATTCTATTTCACTTACATCGGATGTTATGCGCGACATGATATCTCCCTTTTTTTCGTTACTGAAATAAGAAAGCTGAAGGTCTAATACTTTATTCATTAAACGATTTCGCAAATCACGTACCACCCCATTACGTATAGGTGCTAGCGCGTACATGGCCATGTACCTGAAAAGGTTTTTAAAAAACGTAAGCAGTACAATAACAATACAAATAAAAAGCAGTGCACTTAATTTGCCTTGATTAGAAATTAAACCAGACAAATGATACGTAAATGCATCATTTGCCCAAGCAGAGTTTAGATGAAAAATAGGTGCACCTTTTTGTAGGATTTCTTTATAATAAACTTCATCATGCAGAAACAGTAAATCTAAAAATGGTTTTACCAGCACTAAGGAGAACAATGAAAACACCGAGAATAACACATTACAAATAATGTTCATCCAGGCATGGTTCCAATATCCTTTTATGTATTTAAAAACTGAAAATAATTTCATGTTTATATTTTTCTTTAATTCAATTAATAATCTCTGTAAAAATTATACATAGATGTTTTTATGCCTGCATACACATACGGCATTGAGCTTGTATAATTAGCCGAACTTGTGTAACGCTCAATTACTCCGGCTTCTAAACGTAAATTTAAGCCCCGTATTATAAAATAAGTAAACTTAAATTCGCCCTGCATAACCCGATATTGAACTCCCTGCGCAATATGGTTTCCAAAATCATTAGGATGTAAATCGTAGCTTAAAAAAATGTTTTGTCCAACGTCACTTTTTTTACTTGAGCTATCTCTGCCAACTACAGTAAACATGCCTTTTAAATCAATTTGCCAGTTTTTATGCTTGTAACTTATAAAGCCAAGTGATTCGTAAAAATTAGAGCCAAACGGATGGGCTAATGGTTGATTGTATTGCGAATAATTTTGTTGCTCACTAGCATGCGAGTAAGTGTATGGTCGCACATAATTAAACTCGCCTTGTAATGAAAGATTTTTTATACCAAACGCATTTACATATTTCAACCCAATTTGGTAGCCTTGTTTATTAGCCCACCAACCATTCATTTGGCGGATGTAAGTAAGATTAAACTCATCTAACACTACTTGTCCATATAGTTTAAAATGCTTGGCAAATTTTACCGAGGAGTTAAAACCAATTAGTGCATTATCGCCAGAACCCAAAGAGTACTCTACCGGACGATAAAAAATTACGGGGTTTAAATAATTTGGGTCAAAGCCACGATGACGTAAACTATCGGTGCCCTGAAATATTTCGCTTTCAAAAAAGGATAAATTAAAATTTTTAGTTACGTTCCAACTTAAATAGTGAAAAGTACCAAAGCGATTAAGTGCGTTATTACGAATGCCATTAGGTTTGTACATATCCTGCATCCAGCTGTACCAAAAACTATATTGAAAATGCCAAATGTTAATGGTGGTTTTAAAATACGGATAACTGTTTGCTACATCCGATAATAAAAGTGAGCGATAGCCATCGCCAATAAATATTTTATCTTTTGCCAACTGAAAATTCAAGGCCTTAAAAGGCGAGTAAGAAACATAACCCGTAAAATTTGTAAACGTATAATTGCCATTGCTGCCATACGCTCTACCCAGCCCGGGAATAACTTTATACTTAGAAACAATGGTATCTGTAAAGCCAGGATATGATACTTGTCCGCCAATGGCAGTTATGGCAGCCGAGAAATCGTTATTTATATCTAAACGCACATAAGCCCCACCCGATAATTCATTAACGCCTCGTTTAGCGTGTGCGTCATAACCAACCTGCTCATCTAACTGAGGTAACACTTGCAAGGCAAAATGATTGCGTTGTTGCGGCTTAGCATGAAAACTGTTAAACAAAAATTGATTTTTTATTTTGTAGTTGTTGATATGAAAAGCACTATCATCAGCTTCTTTAACAGTAAAGCCAACATAGGGTTTCATGGATGAGTGAAAAGATTCGGTTGGGTATTTTATATAATAAGCATCGATTAAATTATTTAAATCGGTGTTTAAAAAAGTTTGCTGAGCATCGTTTTGCGATAGCGCACAAGTACTTAAAACAGAAAGCAGTATGTATAATTTAGTTTTCAGTGGGCGGAATATTTTTTTGTCTCAGCTTATAAACAAGTTGCAAAATAATCATAGAAATAGCCGCAAACAATACAACTGCAATCATAGCCACACTTGGGTTAAGCCTATAACAAGCTATTGCAATGCCTATAGTTAATATATTAAAACCATAAACATATATAACCGTTTTGCGATGACTAAAACCTATATCAATGAAACGATGATGTAAGTGGTTTCTATCTGCCGAAAAAGGAGATACACCTGCAATAGCACGCATGGTAAAAACACGCAATGTATCAGCTAATGGATAAATTAAAACTGCAATTACAAAAACCGGTTTTGATAGATAAGGCAAAATGCCATCTAGCTTTTCTACCGGATACTCAATTAACTTAATACTGAGTACACAAACTATTAAGCCAATGGTAAGCGAGCCCGAATCGCCCATAAAAATTTTAGCCGGACTAAAATTAAAAACTAAAAAACCCAACAACGAACCGCCCAAGGCAAATGCCAACGATGCCAAAATAATATCGTTAGCGCAAACAAACCAAGTACCAAATGCCATACAGGCTATAAAGCCAACACCACCCGCTAAACCATCAACCCCATCAATTAAATTAAAAGCGTTTACAACAACGGTATAAGTAAATAAAGAAAGGAACACACTTGCCCAATAGGGGATTTCGTTTACTTCAAAAATACCGTGCAAACCTGTAATTCGTATGTTGCCTACTAGCACCAAAATTAAACCTGCCAGCACATGCGCAATTAATTTTTTAATGGGTGCTGTACCAATAATGTCATCCTTAATCCCCACAAAAAATAGCATCAGCATAGTAGCTACAATTAATTTAAACTCACGGATATACTGATACACCTGCGATAGCTCAAACATGTTTCTGATTTTAGTAAAATCAAGCTCAAACCATAAGCTGTAAGAAAACAACGTAGCTGCAAATATGATAATGCCCCCAATAGTTGGCACCACACGGGTGTGAATTTTACGATTGCCCGGCTCATCAAACAAGCGTTTTAAAATGGCCACTTTAATTAAAGCAGGCGTGGCATAGAGTACCACTATAAAAGAGGTAACAAAAACCAATGCAAGTATGAGTGCGTTCATATTTTAAAAATCGTAATAAGTGTTATACAAAGATGTTTTAAAGCTAATATAAAACAATTGCATTTGTTTCTGCTGTAAACTTACAGGTAACAATTTGTTTTCGTAAACGCGATACGTGCTACCTATGGCAATATTGGCTTTATATCGAGGGTTTATCATGTACCCAACTTTAGTATCGAAATAACTTAGGTTTTGAATAGAGGCATTTGTGCCAAACGAATAATTTTCTTTTAACTGAACAAAAAATCTTTTAAAAGTATATGAGGCGATGCCTATAAACTCATTACTAAAAGCAGCTGGTGTGGTAAGTATTTGGTTATACTGCGTATAATCTTGTGCTGGGGTTTTAGCATTTAAATAGGCATACCGACTAACATAATTAAACTCGCCTTGCAAATAAAAATTCTTTATATGCAGGGCATCAAATAATTTTAAACCTGCCTGTGCTCCATAACTGGCTTTGCCTAAGTAAGAACCATCATACATAAGCTGTCCGTAAAAAGAAGTTTTTTTAAACGGTTTCATTTCCCAGCCGCCACCTTCTATTATGTGATTTGTGTTATTAAAGCCATACGCCGCCAGGTTTGTAAAAATTACCGGGTTTGCATACAGCACATTTAAATGCATAACATTGTTACTGTCAGTTGCCTTCCAAATTAAACCCTGAAATACATAAATATTTATTTTTTTTGTTACCTGCCAACTAATTTGCTGAAACGATGCCGCCTTTTTTTGAAAGAGACGTTCCGCACCCACACGAGTTTTTGTGCCTCCGTCATCTAAATTCATAAGCAAGGCATAAGTTTGTGTGTACTGTACTTTGTGCTTAAAAAAATCAGCAGTAAGCTGCAAGTAAGGATAGTTAAATGCATTATCGCTTAACAACAACGAACGGTAACCCACACCCACCTTTTGTTTGCCTGTTCCCAAGCGCACTGAAAAATTACTGGTTGGCTGATAATGAACAACACCATTAGCCATCGCATAATCAAATCCGTTTTTCTTAAAAAGCTTCCATCTACCTTGGCCAGGCACAATTAGTGCAGCAGCACAATAATTTCTTAAGTACGTTGGGAATGTAGATTGATTTTCAAAAAAAGAAGTTTCAAAAATAAATTTTTTTCCAATCTCTCCTTTTATCCAAACACCACGGGTGTTGTTTATAAAACTTTCTTTAACAGGATCTCTTTGGTCTTTACCAAAACTAAAATTAAAAACAGGGTCGATGCTTAAATTAAATTTTCTATCATAGCCCGATGATTTATCAACGTATTTTACTTTTAATAAATCATCATACACAAGTTTATCAATAAATAAATCATCTCCGGGCTTAACCTCTCTAAACGTATCTTGCAAAACATCTTTATACAAAAGCGGCTGGGCAGATGAGTGTATAATTTCAGTTGTATCGGCAAAAATATTTTTTTGACGTTGTACATCAAACAAATAATCAGGCGGAAATAAAATAGACTGTGCTTTTAGTTCGCTCCCCACAAACAAAAAAAGGACAAGGGTAAATAAAGAGATTCGCTTATGATTTAAAAAAGTCATTGTATGTTAAACAACGCGTAAGTGCTTATTAGCTTTAAATTCGGCATACACGTTTTTAATTCCTTGTTCTAAATTTATTTTATGAGTCCAACCCAAACTATGCAGGTACGATACATCCATTAGTTTGCGCGGAGTGCCGTCAGGCTTACTAGCATCAAAAACCAATTCACCTTGGTAGCCAACAATTTCTTTAATCAACAGTGCCAATTCTTTAATACTAATATCAACACCAACGCCCAGGTTCACAAATTTATCACCATCATACGTTTTCATTAAATGCACGCAGGCATCAGCCATATCATCGGCATGCATAAACTCCCTACGCGGAGAGCCCGTACCCCAAACTGTTACCGAAGGTGCATGACTTTCTTTTGCATCATGAAATTTACGTAGCAAGGCAGGCAACACGTGCGAGTTATTTAAATCGTAATTATCATTAGGGCCATATAAGTTAGTTGGCATCACCGAAATAAAATTGCAGCCATATTGCTTGTGATACGACTCGCACATTTTTATGCCCGCAATTTTTGCAATGGCATAAGGTTCATTTGTATATTCAAGTGCACCGGTAAGTAAATAATCTTCTTTAAGTGGTTGCGGTGCCAGTTTTGGATAGATGCAAGATGAACCCAAAAACATTAACTTTTTTACCTTGTTTTTATAAGCCGCATGTATAATGTTGCTTTGCACCATTAAATTCTCATAAATAAAATCGGCTCGGTAAGTGTTGTTGGCTTGTATGCCGCCAACTTTTGCAGCGGCTAAAAAAACATACTCCGGTTTTTCCTCTTCAAAAAAAGCATCAACATCTTGCTGATTGCAAAGGTTAAGTTCTTGCCTTGTTCTATAAATTAAATTGGTAAAGCCATGTGCTTTTAAATTTCGTACCAGAGCACTACCCACCATTCCACGGTGTCCGGCAACATATATTTTTGACGAGAACTCCATGCTTATTCGTTTTGATTTAAGATGGAATGTCCGTGTTCCGATAAAAGTTTATCGCGTTTAAATAATTCTATATCATAAGCAACCATTTCTTTGCAAAGTTCTTGCACGGTATATTTTGGTTCCCAGCCTAATTTCGCTTTTGCTTTGCTGTAATCGCCAATTAGTAAATCAACCTCCGCCGGACGGAAATAACGTGCATCAACCTCCACTAAAACATTACCTGTTTTTTTATCAATTCCTTTTTCATCAACTCCACTACCCTTCCACTCTAAACTAACACCTGTTTCAGTAAATGCCATTTCAATAAATGTACGAACCGATATTTTTTTGTTGGTTGCCAATACAAAATCATCAGCTTCGCTGTGTTGCAAAATGCGCCACATGCCTTCAACATAATCTTTTGCATGACCCCAATCGCGTTCCGAATCTAAATTCCCAATAAATAAATTTTTCTGTAAGCCCAAGCTGATTTTTGCTACTGCGCGAGTAATTTTACGGGTAACAAACGTTTCTCCGCGTATAGGGCTTTCGTGATTAAATAAAATGCCGTTGCAAGCAAACATGCCATACGATTCGCGGTAGTTTTTAGTTATCCAAAAGGCGTAAAGCTTTGCTACTCCATAAGGACTACGTGGATAAAATGGCGTTTTTTCGGTTTGAGGAATTTCCTGCACCAAACCATACATTTCACTAGTAGATGCCTGATAAAAACGAGTTTTTTTTTCTAATTTAGCAATGCGTATAGCTTCTAGTAAACGCAAAGTGCCCACAGCATCAGCATTGGCAGTATATTCAGGCGTTTCAAAACTAACCTTTACATGCGATTGCGCCGCAAGGTTGTAAATTTCATCGGGTTGTATTTCACTTATCAAGCGAATAAGATTGGTAGAATCGGTTAAATCACCATGATGCAAAAAGAATTTTACCCCTTTTTCATGATAATCTTGATATAAATGATCGATACGAGCCGTATTAAACATAGAGCTGCGGCGTTTTACCCCATGCACTATATATCCTTTTTGCAATAAAAGTTCAGCCAAGTAAGCCCCATCTTGCCCTGTAATTCCTGTAATTAAAGCTATTTTACCCATAGTAAATAATAACTACAATAATACGAATAATTTTGTGACAAATTTTGTATGTCTATCTGTATATTAGTGCCTTTATATTGGAGTTTTGCGTAAAATAATTGCCTGTTTTTTACTGATTTTTTTTGTCTTTGCAGCAAAAGCGCAAACCATTAAAGGCCGCATTATTGATGCCAACAGCAACCAAACTCTACCATTTGTAAGCTTATTGATAAAAAACACGCAAACAGGCACACTTACCGACATTGATGGTAAATTTCAGATAGATGTTTCGGGCAAACCCGATGCTCAATTACAAATTACTTACTTGGGTTATCAGCCCGTAACTATTGTGGCAAATAGTTTTAGCGACCCTAATAAAATTACCATTAAACTAAAACCACAAGCCATTGCTTTGCAAGAAATTAGTGTACTAGCTAAAGAAAACCCCGCACACCGCATTATTAAACGAGCCACCAAAAACAGGGATATAAATAACCCCGAAAAAATGCACTCGTTTACCTACGATAGTTACACTAAGTTTTTTGTTACAGCCGATATAAAAGCCAGCATTGATAGTGTATCTACCACTGATACCACACTGCAGGGCGTAGATAAATTTTTTAAAAACCAGCATTTGCTTTTAATAGAATCGGTTACCAAACGTGATTTTTTGCATCCCGATAAAAGCCACGAAACTGTTTTGGCATCGCGGGTATCGGGCTTAAAAAATTCGCCTTTTGCATTACTTGCCACACAATTACAATCCTTTAGTTTTTACGATGATTTTGTTACTGTGTTGGATGAAAAATTTTTGAATCCAATAAGCCAAGGCAGCACACGCAAGTATTTTTTTCTGTTAGAAGATACTTTGTACAATGGTGCCGATACTGTTTTTGTAATTTCTTTCCGCCCCAAACAAAACAAAAATTTTAATGGCATGAAAGGTGTTTTGTACATAAACACAAACACTTACGCCATACAAAACGTTATTGCCGAACCGGGTAGAAAAGATAAAACCATAAGTATTAAAATACAGCAGAAATATGAGTTTATTGAGGGTAAACAATGGTTCCCTGTGCAATTAAATACCGATTGGATTTGGAACAATGCCGTTGCTAGCAATTCAGATTCTACCAAAAAAGCAAACTTAAAGTCGGTTAGTCGCACCTACATAAAAGACATTGTGTTGAACCCACAACTAAAAAAGAAAATTTTTAGCGAAGTTGAAGTGGAGATGGATAAACATGCCGACAAACAAGATGAAGCTTTTTGGAACCAGTATCGCACCGATACACTAAATGCTAAAGAGCGCAAAACCTACCACACCATTGATAGTATTGGGAAAGAAAATAATTTTGAGAAGAAACTTAAGTTTTTAGAAAGCATTATAACCAACAAAATTGCTATTGGCTTTATAGATTTAAACCTGGATAAAATTTTAAAATTCAATAATTACGAAGGCACACGCCTTGGCTTAGGTTTACACACCAACAACAAACTAAGCAAATATTTTACCATTGGCGGTTATGCCGGTTATGGTTTTAAAGACAAGGCATGGAAATATGGTGGCGATGGGTCGGTTTTTTTGTGGAGAAAAAAAGAATTGGCGTTTAATGCTATGTATCAAAAAGATTTAGTTGAATCGGCGGGAACAACTTTTTTTGAAAACACCCGTTCTATTCTTTCATCCGAAATTTATAGAGATATCTACGTTTCTAAATTCGATCATCTCGAAAAATATCAAGCAGGTTTTAGTTTTCGTGCCTTAAAATATTTGCGCACCAACATTTTTGTAAACCATCAGCAGCGTTATGGCAGAACACTTTATAAATATACCGCTGGCGATGGCAGTAGTGTTGTACGCGACACGTTTAAATTTACCGAAATAGGCATACAGCTAAAATATTTGTATAAAGAAAAATTTGTACAAACCATGAATAATAAACTCTCGTTGGGAAGTGATTATCCTGTTATTTATGTAAACGTTACCAAAGGTTTAAACCAAACTTTTTTTAACCAAGTGGGTAGTTTTGATTACTGGAAATTTGATGTAAAAATTGATGCGCAAAAAACATTTAAAAGCATAGGCACCACGCGCATACAAGCCGTAGCAGGCAAAATAATCGGTAATTTGCCTTACACTATGTTGTATAATATGCGTGGCTCTAACTACCCGGGTTTTAATGTTTCAGCCATTAACAGTTTTGAAACCATGGGCTTAAACGAATTTGTAACCGACCAATTTGCCGCCCTATTTTTTAATCACAACTTAGGTAGGTTTTTAAAGCCGCATAAAAAATTTAACCCCGAGTTTGAGCTAATGCACAACATGGGCATTGGCACACTTAGCCATGCCGAAAATATTTATAATACACCTGTAAAAAGTTTAGATAAAGGATATTTTGAAAGTGGTTTCCGTTTGCTGCATGTACTTAAAATAAATTACACTACCCTTGGTGTAGGAGTGTTTTATCGCTACGGCGCTTATCAAGATATTAAAGCACTAAATAACTTAACGGTTAAATTAGTACTTAGCATTAAGATTTAGTTTTTTTCCTTCAATCCTGCCCAAGCTATTACGGCAATAGTTGCACCAAATACAGGTGCTGTTAAATAAATCCAAATATGTTGCAAATGCCCCGATAAAACCGCAGGGGCTAATGACCTAAAAGGGTTCATAGATGCGCCACTAACCGGGCCAGCAAACATGGCTGCTAACAGAACTGTAAAACCAATGGCCAAACCGGCAAACATGCCCTGCTCTTTACTACCCGTAGCTACACGCAGTATAACAAACATTAAAAAAAAGGTGATGATAATTTCTAATATAAAAGATTGCATAGGTGTACCCGATGGCAGGGTTTCGCCTAATGTAGAACTTAGCGGAAATAAAAAACACAAAACACCGCTTGCCATAAAAGCACCCGCTGCCTGACTAAGCATATAAGGTAAAAGCTCCTTAGTAGGAAATTCTTTAGCCAACCAAAACCCAAAGGTTACCACTGGGTTTAAATGCGAACCCGAAATATCACCCACGGCATAAATCATGCAGGCTACAATTAAACCCGATGTAATACATATACCAACGTGCGTAATTACGCCACCACTTTGCTGGTTGATAATAATAGCGCCTGTACCACAAAACACCATAGCAAATGTTCCAATTAATTCCGCAAAATATTTCCTCATAGGTTTTCGGCTACAAATTTTTGGCAATATAGTTTAATCATTTCTCTAACTCGCCTAAATTCATTCATAATTTGTTCTTCTGTTCCGTTTGCTTTTGCAGGGTCAGGAAAATTTTGATGAAACTTTTTTGCTTTAGTAGGAAAATAGGGGCAGTTCTCCTTAGCATTATCGCAAACCGTTATCACAAAATTAAAGTCAACGTTTTTATACTCATCTACATTATTAGATGTGTGATGCGATATATCAATGCCATCTTCTTTCATTATAGTAATAGCCCTTGGGTTCACTCCATGTGTTTCTATGCCCGCGCTATAAACCTGAGCTTTGTTAGCCGCAAAATAATTTAAGTAGCCATGCGCCATCTGGCTTCGGCAACTGTTGCCTGTACATAACACCAATATTTTTTTCATTATAGTTTTATAATAAGCAATAAAGGTAAAAAGTTAAATTAGTATTAGGTTGCTATTTTTAGACAGTGAAAGGTAATAGCTAAGCATAAAGACTGTTTTTTTACCACAAAAATTAGTTACTTACTTAGCTTGTAAAATGTACTTTCTCATTTGCAGGCATGATGGACTTGGCACTTTAATTTCAATTCCTGTAAAGGTCAATAAACCTGTTTTTAAATCGCGTTTAAAAACTACAATATTGCTTGTCGTAGCGTTTGCCACCAGCAGATATTTTCCTGTTGGGTCTATGGTAAAATTTCTTGGATGTTCACCAAGTGTAGGCTGATGCCCCGCTAATTTTAACCTGCCATTTTCTTTATTGATAGAAAAAATAGAAATGGTATTTTCTTCACCTCCCCGGTTAGAGGCATATAAAAAAAGTCCATCCGGCGATATATGGATATCTGCACTTCCGTATGCGTTTTGAATTTTAGCATACGAAAATATTCGTTGTATAGAATCTAGCTTACCGTTGTTATAAGTGTATACCGAAACCGTTCCGCTCATTTCTTCTATACAATAGGCAAACTTGCCATTAGGGTGAAACGTAAAATGCCTTGGTCCGGCACCTAAAACTGTATTAATTACTAACGAATCTTTTATTACAAGGGGCTGAGGCTTAGTGGTATCAAATTTAAAAACACGTATTTTATCAGCACCAAGGTCGGGCATAAATAGGTAATTGTAAGCGGGCGAAAAAACCGTTGAGTGTATATGCGCTTTATCCTGATTTGGTTTAATACTACTCCCTTCAAATTGAAGCACTTGCGAATAAGGGTTTAAGCTGCCATCTACATTAGTTGTGTAAACTGAAGCTGTGCCTTCAGTATAATTACCATTAACAACATATTTATTGTTTTTATGTACTGTTACATATACAGGGTTTTCGCCACCACTGGGTTGTTTATTTAGTAGAGATAACTTACCATTTACGCTATCTATTTTAAACGAAGTAATACTGCCAGCATTAGGTATTTTAGTGTCTGTGCAGGCATACAAAAACTTACCATTAGGTGCTATGGTTATAAAAGATGGATTTGTAATGTTTTCCGCATTACTAACAAACTTCAGTTTCCCTAAATTTGAATCAAATTCATAAACATAAATTCCTTTGTCGGGTTTTCCACCAGTATACGTTCCAATAAATAAATAGGTTTTAGAATTGTTTTGCGCTTTAGTTAGAGATAGTGTGAAGCAAAATATAACAGCAATTAAATGTTTCGCTCGCATAACTAAACCTCTTGCTCAAAATAAATTTTATAATATTTTCTTCCGTCTTTTTCAACACCTTGTTCAATCAACTCTCTATTGCCGTGTATATAAATATGAAAGTTTTTATCCAGCTTTAAAACGCTTTTAAAAACCCGCGCTTGCTTTTTTACCGCCTGGGTAGAAATCTCAAAACTATCCTCCAGTTCTATATCATGGCTTTCTCTATAAGTTTCATCAAAACTCTGAAACGATTTAATTATTTCCTTATTATGAAATACTTCGGTTTCAAAATCCTTTTTGTCAAACGTATCGTGCGTTTTAAAATACTCAACCGAACGATTCAGTAAATCAATCTGATCTGTTTTGCTAACCTCAAACTCTTCAGCAAATTGTTTGGTTACATAGTTCTTTGTAATGTTTAAAAATTCCTTGGTTTGGTGATACTCGTCTTTACAAGGTTTTATTTGTAAAAAATTATCTTTCCAATATTGTGCCTCTGCCGATTTGTTCGATTTATCAACCACACAAACTTTATACCCTTCATCCCTACTCGTATTTATAATTAGGCATCCCTTATCCAACTTATCTATATTAATGCCATCCTCATACTGTATCAAAAACTCATCTTGGGCATTATCAAGCTTTAAAAATTCTTGTCTGTTTTCCGATTTAAATATTCCTATGGCATCGGTGTGTTCGTCATCAAAAATAAAATTGGTAAAGTAGGCTACAAATAAATCTCCACCCTTAATTTGCGGATGAACCGATAACTCATATAAATGCTTAGCTATATCTTTTGAATTAGTTTGAAGTGTTCTTGAACTATCAAAAACTTTAGACGCGTACATAAATAGCGGATTCATTGTAAAATCCTGATTAGAAAAAGTAAACGAGTAAAACTCAGGCGCAGAAAACGGACCTAGGAAAAACTTGCTTAGTAACTCCTTTATTTTTGTATCATCTGTATCTAACAAGGTTTTTGATAAGCGTAGCTCATCTTCATTATTTTTGTTGCCCACATAGTGAACAGCTACTTTTTCGAGGTTGGATTTTGTGTGGTCGAGCATGTTTACAATTACTATTTTATCAATTCAATATGAGCTTCGCGTACCGGTATAAAAGGGTTTTTTGCGCTTTCTACCAGTGGGAGTTGAATAAGTAAATAATCAAACCCTTCGGGAAGCACTGCGCCATATAAACCCGAATCTCTAACTCTTGGTTGTTCTTTAGTAGCCACAACTTTATAGGCAGGGGCATCGCCAAATAAATAACTTACTTTATCTTCTAAATGATACGTGCTTGCCATACTATTGCAAATGTATGTTTGTTTTACCATGTGCAACCCAAAAACAAAAAAGCCGTTAAGATTAACTTAACGGCTTCTGCATTTTAAGCGGAGAGAGAGGGATTCGAACCCCCGGAGGTTTGACCCTCAACAGTTTTCAAGACTGCCGCAATCGACCACTCTGCCATCTCTCCGGGCGCAAAATTAGTATTTTTTTTAAATTGAGCCATTTTATTTATCTATTTAGGGTAAATTATTTGTACCTTCGTACTGCGTCCCTGCCAGTTAAAAATCATCTTAAAACATGAAAAAGTTTTTTTATTTGGTTGTATTTACAGCCTTTTTAGGTCTAAATGCATATAGTAACGTTAGGGCAAACTTTAATTATGCCTTATTTTATGCACCCGGTAAGGGCAGTTATATCGAAACCTACCTATCAGTAACCGGTTCTTCGGTAGTTTTTAAAAAGCAAAAAATCAAGTATCAAGGTAAAATTCGTGTAGAAATTAATTTCTCCCAAAATGGCACCGCTGTTACATCAAACGTGTATAATTTACTTAGTCCCGAAATATTAGATACAGCTCACAAGCCTAATTTTATTGATTTACAGCGCTATGTACTAAAACCCGGCACCTATCAGGCAGAAATAAAAATTAGCGATGCAAATAATGTAAAGGCAGAACCTACATCAGGTAAATTAACTATTGTAATTGCTGAACAAAGCGACAGTTTACTTATTTCAGATATTGAGTTGGCCGAGTCGGTAGAAAAATCGGGACAACAATCATCTATCACAAAAAGCGGATATGATATTGTGCCTTACCCCCTAACCCATTTTCCGGAAAAAGTAGAGAGGTTAAATTTTTATGTAGAAGTATATAACACATTAAAACAGTTGGGCGCCGATTCTAAATTTTTATTTACCTACTATTTAGAGTCTGCTGAAATGAAAGAGATTGTAACGGGCTATCATACATTTGTTAAACAAAAATCAGCAGAAGTAGTGCCGCTTATTGGGCAGTTTGAAATTTCAAAACTGGTAACCGGCAACTATAATTTAGTTATCGAAATTCGCAACAGCAATAACGAACTTAAGGCGCAAAAAAAACTACCTATTACGCGTGCCTCAGCACATGTAGCCATTGCTTTAACTAATTTAAAATCGGTTGATACGGCTGGTACATTTATTAGCCATGTTACCAACCCCGATACATTACGAGATTACATTGCTTCTTTATGGCCTATATCGACCACCAGCGAGCGCGATTGGCAAAACAACCAAATGAGGGGCAACAACGTTAAGCTAATGCAACAATACATTTATGCTTTTTGGGAAAACAGAAACCCATCAAATCCACAAGCTGCATGGAATGTGTACAGACAAGAAGTAAAAAAAGTAAATAAAATTTATGGCTGTGGTGGTCAGCCCGGCTACATGAGCGATAGAGGAAGAGTTTACTTGCAATACGGAGCGCCAAGTGCCGCACAACAGGTACCAAGCGAGCCCGATTCGTATCCCTATGAAATATGGCAATATTACAGAATACAAAACCCGGCCACAGGGCAATTTCAAAGCAATAAGAAATTTGTTTTTTATAACCCAATTTTAGATGGTAAATGTTTTACCTTATTGCATAGCGATGCGCGTGGCGAAGTGCGCGACGACCGTTGGCAAATAAAATTAAAACAACGTAACAACCAAATTATGGATTATGACCAAACTACGCCAAAAGGCAGCTATGGTGATGGTGCCAGCGATTTGTTTAACAGCCCACGATAATGTATGCAAAATTTGAATGTTGCGGTTGTTATTTTAAATTATAACGGAAAAAAATTATTACAAAAATTTCTTCCACCCGTAATTCAGCATAGTTTGCAAGCTGTTATTTATGTAGCCGATAATGCATCTACCGACGATTCTATTTCGTTTTTAAAAACAGAATTTCCTGCCGTTAAACTTATTGAGTTAAAAGAAAATTACGGCTTTGCAAAAGGATATAACGAAGCCCTAAAGCACGTTGATGCAGATTATTTTGTTTTACTAAACTCCGACGTTGAAGTAACCCCAAATTGGATAGAGCCCATTATTACTTTAATGGTTGACGATAAAACCATTGCAGCTGCGCAACCAAAAGTACTTGCCTATAATACAAAAGATGAATTTGAGTACGCTGGCGCTTGTGGAGGCTTTATTGATAAGTATGGGTATCCTTTTTGTCGTGGGCGAATTTTTAACACACTAGAAAAAGATAACCACCAATATAACGAACCCATAGAAGTTTTTTGGGCAACAGGTGCTTGCATGTTTATACGGGCTGATGTTTTCAATAATTTAAAAGGCTTTGATGACTTTTATTTTGCACACATGGAAGAAATTGATTTGTGTTGGCGCATTAAAAATACACAACATAAAATTATGGCTGTGCCAACATCTGTTGTTTATCATTTAGGTGGAGGTACACTTAATAAACTAAGTCCACGCAAAACATTTTTAAATTTCAGAAATAGCTTAATTTCGCTTACCAAAAACAACACAAGCGGCAGTTTAATTCTTAAAATAATTACACGCTTGGTGTTAGACGGGGTTGCTGGCACTAAGTTTTTACTGGAAGTAAAACCTGCACACACTTGGGCTATAATAAGAGCGCATTTTTCTTTTTATGCTAGTTTAAAAAACACCTTGCGTTTACGTAAAGAAATTAAATCGACCGTTAATTACAAACCCAGTAAAAATCAAATTTATCAAAGTAGCATTGTTTTCGATTATTTTTTAAAAAAGAAGGCTCGTTTTTCTGATTTAAAAAAAGAGTTGTTTACTGCCTAACGGGCTGCCACACACTACTGGTAACTCCCCTACTGTACCGCACAAAGCCAACAAACAAAGCCCTATTCATCACCACAAAATGCGACGCAGAAATAAGCGGCTTTATTTTTATACCCATTTTTTCAAACAATGCATTTAGCACAGGCGAAAATAAAATAGCCAACTCTATTGCCAACACATATTCAAACAAAAAATTGTCAGCACCTAAAAATGCACAACAAATAGCATTTAACATAAAGAAGAATGGTGTAAGCCAACGCAAAACCTTATGCGATAAAAATGCAAAGCCAATTTTAGAAAACGGATTTTTGAGCAGACCTTTAAAATAGGCTAGATTTTGAAAATTACCCGTTGCAATACGGGCCTTACGCCTAAACTCGCCTTTTGTTTCGGCACTGGCATCTTCATGTACAACGGCATTGTCTTCAAATACAATTTTTCCATTTGTATTTAGTACGTGACAAGTAATAAAAAAATCATCAGCAATAAAATGCGCCGGAATTTCCAGATAGCTCGTTTTACGCAAGGCATAGCAACCACCCTCAGCCCCTATTACAATACTCCACAATTTACTTTCGGCACTCTTTAAAAAATTTTCAAAATTAAGATAGTGCAATTCGTTTTTTGTGACCGTTTCTTGGTTTAGGGCGCGTTTTATAATGTTGCCACAAACTAACTTCACATCTTGGTTTTTAAAATGCTTTGCCAGTTCAAAAAAAGTATCTTCTTTAAAAAACACATTAGCATCTGTCATTACAAAAACTGATGATTGCGCTAGCGAACATAGTTTATTTAAAATGTTTATTTTGCCACTACGCTCGGTAAACTCCACCAACTTAAGCAATGGATATTTTGCTTGCATTCTTTTAACAATAGGCACTGTATTATCGCTACAGGCATCTGTACCAATGTAAAAGCTAATTTTTTCTTTAGGATAGTTAGTAGTAAAAACACTATTTATTTTTTCTTCTATCACACGCTCTTCGTTATAGGCTGCACAAATAACTGCTATATCAGGTAAAGCATCGCTTGGTTTAAATAAATTATCTGTCGTGTTTTTTTTGTTTTTAGCAAGCACATATAGTATAGCAGGGTAAATGATATACGTATGAAGCATGGCATAAGTCGTCAAAAAAAATAGTATGTAAAAAAACAGTAACACGCTTATAAGGTTTGATAAAAATTCACTAATTGTTTTACTAAGCTAGTGTTTTCAAAATGTTGTTCAATAAAATTTCGGGCTTCGCTTTGTAACGATTTTTTTTTCGCTTCGTTATTTAAAATTTCTATTACATCATTAGCAAAATCAGTTGCATTATCAGCCAATAAACAAGTTTTATTAACTACAACAGCTATTCCTTCAGCGCCAATAGTGGTAGATACAATGGGCTTTCCATAAGCCATGCCCTCAATCATTTTTATACGCATACCGCTACCCGATAACAAAGGCACCACCATAACCGAATAATGATGATACACTTTTTCGGCATTTTGTATTTTACCAATTACCACCACATTGGGTTTACTAAGCGATAAAATTTTATCGCCCATGCCCCTACCAATTACATAAAATTTTGCTTGTGGTACTTTTGCTAAAACTTTATCCCACACGTTATTTATAAACCACAACACAGCTTCTTCGTTAGGCATCCAATCCATGCTGCCAAAATGAAACACACTATTTGGTAATTCTTCTGTGTGGTTTACCTGATATTGCGGCAACTGTATACCGGTTGGCGATACGTGAAACGGTGTTGTAATGCCCCAAAGTTTAAAATATTGTTTATCTATATCGGTTATAGTAACAATAGCATCTACGCTTTGCAGTATGTTTTTTTCAAACTTTTTTAGCCGCTTGGTTTGTAACGAAAGATATTTTTTCTTTACCAAATTACCTTCGTTGGCTATCATGCGCTCCCAAATTAAATGCTCCGCATTATGGGTGCGCACCGTTATTTTGGCTTTGCTATACTTTTTTATTATAGAAATATAGTTGCCTAAAAAAATACTTTCTAACTGAATAACATCAAACTCTTTCTCTTTTAGTATAGAAATTAATTTTTCTTCAAATGCTGCAAAGTAAAACCTCGATACAAAATACGATTGGCTAGAAAACAAATTACAAGCGGCTCCAAAAACAGTTACATTGGTATCTTGATAAACCGATTGGTAATTGCTATTGCGTGTAAATTCCGTATCAACTTCGCCATCAGCTTTAAAATGTTTTTTGGTATTAATGCACAGCAAGGTTAAATCAACCTGATTATTAATTAACCCACAACTCATATTGTACACAGCTATAGAACTGCCATCATTAGGAGGATATGGCGGCTTATTGGTTAATTGTAGCAGGCGCATGTGGTTTTTTATTTTTTCCGAATATTTTTTTAAAGAAATCTATATACAAAACAGCGTCAAATAAAGGCGAATCGTTAGCTGCTTTTAACGACAGCCAAATGCCTATTGGCAAAAATATAGAAGCTGCTATCCACATGCCAACAATGTCGTTTAATTTATCCTGCAACACCATTTTTTCGCACGTAATAGAAATTACATAGTACGTAATAAATAAAAATATAGAAATTACCACCGGCATACCAAAGCCTCCCTTACGCACAATGGCACCAAGCGGAGCGCCCACAAAAAATAAAATAATGCACACAAACGAAACCGTAAATTTTTTATGCCACTCGGTCGAAAATTTTGCCTGCTCCATAATTTGAAGTTCTTCTTCTTTAGCCTTCGCATCAAGAAACGCATCAGCGCTACGGGCCATATTTAAAGCTCCTTCTATCAAACTTTTTTTAGCCGTTGGGCTAAGCCTTGTTAGATACTTATCTATCGAAATAATTTGCTTAGTATGTAACGAGTCGTTTAACTTACACTGCGCCAAACTCCGCTGAAAATAATACGCATTATGAAACTGCACATAAGTTTGCTGGTAGCTTTGAAAACGATATTTAGCCGCCGTATCTGTATATTGTCCCAACAAACGCACATTCATCATCTCAGCATTGTTTTTAAACAAATTTTCGTCGGTTTGCTGCATTTTAATTTTACTCAAATCAATGTTAATCGATTGCTCCTTAAAATGCATAACCATATTTGGTCGTGTTTTTTCTTCACGTGCATCTTTTAAAGGTTGCTCATAACGTGTGCCATTAAAAAGTTTTATTTTCAAAAACTTTTTATCGGCCGACATAAATATTTGCCCATCCTTAGCATACATCTGTGTCGTATTTCCTCTTCCGGAGCTATGGTCGTATATAGATACATTGTGTATAGTAATGCCATCGTTATCCTTTTTACCTATGCGTATGCTGTAACCCTCAATGCCATTATAAAAAATGCTTTCTTTTATGTTTACCGCCGGTTTAGAACTCCGTACATCATACAACAATTTACCTGCTTTTAAATGTATATAAGGCAAGGTATAATTACTGAATAAGAAACAAAAAAAGGCCAGCCCAAAAACAAAAACCAAAATGGGGCGCATAATTGAGAGTAGTGATAACCCGGCAGATTTCATCGAAGCCAGCTCGTAATTTTCACCCAAGTTTCCAAATGTCATAATAGACGAAAGCAACACAGCCAGTGGCATCGACGGGGCTAAAAACGTAACAAACATGTACCCAAACATCTTTACCAGCGTAACATTATCAACCCCTTTGCCTATAATTTCATCAATATAGGTAAACAAAAAAATCATAAAGAAAATAAACATGCCAATAAAAAGCGTAGCCATAAAAGGCGGAATAAACTTTTTAATTAAATAAATATGTAGGGTTTTTACCAGCATTAATATGGCAAAGTTATCATTATACCCTGTTTTTAAAAAATTAAATAAAGGGTGTTTCACCGCTTACGGCGTAGGGCTTTGGGCGCTGCATAGCAGCCTGCTACAACCCCTAACACAATTCAAACATATTTTTTATATTTGCACACCTACTTAATATCTATGATTAACGGAAAAAAAATAGTTGTTGTGTTACCGGCATATAACGCAGCTAAAACACTAAAACGCACCTACGACGAAATTCCTTTCGATATTGTAGATGAAGTTGTATTGGTTGATGACCATAGTAAAGATAACACCAGCGAAGTAGGTAAAGAAATTGGCATTAAGCACATCATTCGTCACGAACAAAACAAAGGTTATGGCGGTAACCAAAAAACCTGCTACGATAAAGCTCTTGAATTGGGTGCTGATATTGTTATTATGCTACACCCCGATTATCAATATACTCCTATGCTAATTCCATCAATGGCTTACTTAATGGCTCAAGATTTATATCCTGCTGTGCTTGGCTCGCGTATTTTAGGTAAAGGTGCTCTTAAAGGTGGCATGCCTATGTATAAATACATTTTTAACCGTTGCCTTACACTATCGCAAAATATTTTAATTAATCAAAAATTATCCGAGTACCACACCGGTTACCGCGCATTTAACGCTGAGATTTTAAAAACAATTAATTACCACGCTAACAGTGATGATTTTGTATTTGATAATCAAATGCTATCTCAGGTGTTTTATGCCGGCTTTGAAATTGCTGAAATAACCTGCCCAACTAAATATTTTGACGATGCTTCGTCTATCAATTTTAGTCGTAGTACAAAATACGGTTTGGGTGTGTTAGGCACTTCATTCGTACATCTTCTCAATAAAATGGGTTTAATGAAATCCGAAATTTATAAAAAGAAGAGTATTTAAAAATTACCTTTACACGTTCTTAATTTTTAATGGGGGATTAGCTCAGCTGGCTAGAGCGTTTGCATGGCATGCAAAAGGTCGTCGGTTCGACTCCGATATTCTCCACCTGATAGGAAAGTACATCAGAAAAGGTGTGCTTTCCTTTTTTAGAACCGTCGGAAACCCTGTCTTTACGGCATATTTGAACAGCAACTTCATTAATTAATTTGGTTCGACATTTGTTTTTTTCGAATATTAGCTTTTCATCGAATATCGAACCAATAATGCGTTGTTTTGTTGGGGTATCTGCTACGTTATAGTATCTATCAAGGTTTTTCACAATCCATACGCAAACATCAATATGCTTTTCGTAATTGCCATTATTGCTTTTAACTTTTACTTCTTCGACGTTTAATCTCACTAAATCATCCTCCAGTTTAATTTTCATCTCTTTATATTCAGTCGAAGTAATTTCTCCATCTAACATAAGCACCTGTGCATTTTTAAGCCTCTGTTTAGTTTTATCAATATCTTTTGCCACTCTTTCTGATGCTTCTTTATTTTCACCGTTTGTGGTCTTTAAACGTGTTTTAAGATTATCGGCATATAAATCTATCGCTTGCGGATTAGACTTAAATTTTGCTATCATATTTAAGAATTGAGCATTTAATTCTTCTGCATTTCTTCTTTCTTTACACCCATTACTACAATGGTAATAGTAAAACCTATCTCCTTTTCTCCCACGAGAAGCAGAGCCAGTTAAATTTCTACCGCATTGAGGACAAGATAAAAAACCTCTTAGCGGCAATTCATCTCTTACGGTAGTATATTTATTAGGCATATTTTTAAGTCTTCTGCCTAATAAAATATCCTGTACCTCATAAAAGGTAGTTTCATCAATTAATCCTTCATGCTTTCCATTAATCCATTCAGCAGGTTCATTTTTATAAGCAGGTATAAATAGTTTTCCGATATATGCTTTGTTTCTTAATAAACTCCAAAACATATTGCGAGTTGATTTTAAGCCTTGCTTGTTTAATTTTTTCCTTAATTCCTCTATGTTATAAAGTCCTGTTGCAAATTCCTTAAATGCAATTTTCACTAATTCTTCTTGTTTACCGCCTTCGGGTATCATAATAGGTTTGTTGTTTTCATCCCTTGCGTTGCGATAACCTTTTATGCAAGTCCCTAACCAACGCCCTTCTTTTTTACCACGCCTAATACCATTAAAAATATTTAAAGACCTACGGTCGTTATCAACTTCAGGGGCGGCTAAATAAAAAGCCAACATGATTTTGCTTTCAGGTATTTCAAAATCTAAGGGTTGCTCAAGGGCTTGAGCCTCAACGCCGAATTTTCTAAGTTCGTTGATAGTGATATATGATTCGGATACGTTTCGGGAAAATCTATCCCATTTAACAAAGAAAATAGTATCTACCTGACCTCTGTTTTTTTTGATGAATTGCATTATTTTAATCCATTCAGGTCGGTTGAATGTTTTGCCACTTTCATCATCGTGGTAAAATGCTACCACATCTATATTATTGTGTTCGCAATGCTTGTAGAGTTTATCTTTTTGGTCGGCGGGGCTAAATCCATTATTTTGTTCATCGGTAGATACGCGCGTATAAAGAATGGCTCTTTGTTTCATAATTTTATTTTTTTAGGTCTTCCTTTGTTTTTAGCTTCCGCTTCTGTTTTTGCAATCAATTCATCTAAGCAATCAACCCCATTCTTTTCAAGATAATCCAATGCCATGCCCGCCAAATTATCTAACCAATCACGCATTTGAATTAACTGCTCATCGGTGTATTTTATATTTCCATTACTGACTGCTTTGCGGCAATCAGGTAAAGAAAGTTTATTATGTTCCGACACCAATTTCATATTGAAAATGGTATTAGAGAACAGTTTTTAAATAAATGAAAAAGAACATATTTAATGCTGATAATTAAACCCGCATTACAAATCCAAATATACTGATAATCAACAAGTTGAGTTGAATTATTTGTAAATTTTACAAAATAGTTACCAACCTTAATTCGACTGTTATGCTGAAAATATTTGCCCATTTTACCTGTTTGTAAAACGAAGGTGCGGCATAAATAAAGTGACTAAGAACAAAAGAATACATAACGGCACAAAACGGTACATTTTGGTACATTTTTTCCGTACAAAATATTACGAAACAGGTTGTGTAGTAATTAAGAAGTAATTGAGTAGTATTTAAAAAAGATTGAAAATAATTGAAATGAAAGCAAAATGTATTGGTTTAATTTTGTGTAACAAAAAAATAAGCCATGAAAACGGAAAGGGTGTTATTAAAAAAACTGGCAAAGGCGAATAAACGGATTGCAGAGCTTGAAAAAAACGAAATAGCTTTTCCAATACGTTTGTGGGCAGCCTTAGAAGCAATTTTAGGGAAAGAGTTTCATATTCCCACCCCGACACAGCTTAAAGTAGTAAATACAATTTATGAAGAGAACGAAACAATAGAGGTAAACCCACATGAAATAATTTGTATCGTTCCTGTAACAGGTAGAAAAAAAATCATTTACCTAAAGCAAAATGATATTATAAAAACCTATCACTATAATAATAACGATGTAAATTTTTCTATGTTATGCCAACAGATAGACCCTTTAAATCGGTATTTACTAAAGGTGTCAAAGAGTGCCGTTGTAAATGTTGCTTATTACGATTTATTAAAAGGTAAAATATTGCAACTAAATATAACATCAGAGGAATTAAACCCTGTTACTCAAATAAAAATTACGGACAATGCCGATTTTATAAAAATTAAACACGGTTTTGAGTACCGTATTTCGTTACAAAAAAAGGTACTTGGTTACAAATTTCAAAATGGTAATAGTTCTTGGAATAATTTTGTAACTTAAATCTAAAAAAATGAAAGAAAAAACCACTCCACAGCAAAACCAATCGAACCAACAAAATTCCAATAAAGGAACTTCCGGTACGAACAAGCAAAATGCCCAAGTAAATGGCAACAAAGGCAAACAATTAAACCCCAATCAAAAGGGTAAAAAATAATTGTTCTTTAGATTAAAAAGGGTATTCAAATTGAATACCCTTTTTTTATGCACCTATTTTTAAGATATAGTTACCAACTGATTTTCAATCTGCTTATTTGCAAATCGTATCAAACTTTTTAATGAATCTTCTTTAATCATAGACTTACGTAAGGAATGATTGTAGTGTCCCTGCAATAACTTATTTTTCAGAAGCAAACCAATATCTTTTGCGCTCCAACCAAATTTCTGCTCCAGTTCAGGGTACTTCTCTATTATTTGTGAGGGCGTAAGCATTCCCTTGTCGTTTTTGTTTATCATATCTTTATTTACGTAGTTTATGCACATCCCTTTGTAATTTCAACACCGTTGAAAGCAACGCCTCATTCGGCATAACAGGTTCGGGTAAATGTGCGCTGATGTAGTGAACGAATTTCCAAACCTCTTTTACTTTATTAGCTACAATTTCATAAGGTTCGTAAAGTGGATTTAAGGAAGAGAGTAAAAGCGTTTTATTTTTTTTAAGTTGGTTACTGACTATTTTAAACACGACACCGTCATCAAGCGTTACAATAATGTAGGCTGCGCCATCATTTATACTGTTTAAATCTTGTACATATTCGCCAACCACATACGACTTATCCGGAATAGGCATCATCGAATCTCCGCTAATCTGAAACACCCTATATTTTCTTTCCTTGCTTAAAAAAGGTAATTGCATCGTAGGTAATTTTCTGATGTATTCCGTATCTCCATATCCATTGGTATAACCTGCCCTTGCCCTGACATTTACAATTTCAATATTCTCATTATTCTTAGCATCCACCGTAGTTGCTAATACACGCAATTTTGTTCCTGTGGTAAAAACGTCATAACCATTTTCTAAATCGTCCAACATCTTTTCTGAAAATTTACTCAGGTCGGTTTTCAATAAAATATCTACAGATACATTAAACGCTTTGGAAAACGCAATTAAAAGTTCCGCCGTTGGATTTAAAACAATGGCGTTCTCATAGTTATTCAGCGCAGAGCGAGTAGTTCCTGTTTCACTCGCAAATGCTTCTTGCGTTAAACCTTTTCGGTTTCTTAAAAATTTAATGTTTGTGCCTAAAAAGGTGGTTTTCATATTTCTTTAAATTGTGTCATTATTTTGACTGTATTGCTGTCATAAAACTAAGAAATTAAAATTTAACATAAAAATATTTATTAACAATTCAGTCCCTAAAATATCTCTTTTTGCTCCATAACCCTTTCCCAATAAGGGTTTACAAACTTATGCACAAACTGCATAGTACCCCGTTATCACACCCCATTTTCGGGGACTACACCCCCATCACTCGTATTGTTCTGTGCTTAAAGTTGACGTTTGTTTGTGGTCTAAAAAATAAATTATGAGCAAATATGTAAGCACAACCGAATTAATTAAAAAGTATCCCGCCTTAACAAATCGCCTCTATTGGACGAAGCAAACTTTACGGTTTTTCATGTGGAATAAAATACTGACAGGGTATTATATCCGCAACACAAGAACCACTATGATATTAGAAAGTTCGTTGGTAGAACTTATGCGGTTTATGAAAAAACAACCGAAAGAGCAAGAAGAACTAATCACCGAAACACTTTAACCATGTCAAGACCGATAAAAAATAATGCAGATTATTTTCCGCATAACTGCGACCTGCGAAACGATAGGCGATGCAGGGCTTTACGCAGCAAATTTAATTTGGAGGGCTATGCCATTTTTATCATGCTGTTAGAGATTTTAACCAACGCAAATCATTTTCAGATTGAAAGTAAAGCAATGGAAATTGAATTAATTGCAGGGGATATGGATGTAGATGCGGCAAAACTACAAGCCATTATACAATACTTATTGCAGCTTGGTTTATTGGTACAGGAAAATGAATGTTTCAGTTCTCCCATTTTAGCCGACTTGAAAACCATCTTGCAAGATGTAAGAAGCAGGGACAGAAAACGTAAAAGTGCAGATAACGGAGTTTTCCATGCGGAAAACTCCCCTGTAAAAGACATTTTCCAAACGGATAACCCAAAGGCTAATACCGTTTTCCCTTTGGAAAACACACAAAGTAAAGTAAAGGAAAGGAAAGCAAAGGAAATAAAAGGAAAGGGGAATACAGAAAACCATCCCCCCATTTTTTTTATTTCAGAAAATTCCATTCAGGAAAATATTTTACTGGCAAAAAATATTTTCTCCACTCATGCACCCCATTACGTTTGGGAAAAAGCCGACGAAGAAAATTTATTTTTTCTGCTACAAAAACTTATTGTGGGCAAACCGCCCCTGCAAAGCACAGAGCAACTAACACAAGCCCTTGAAAATTTTATACAAAAATTACCCGCGTACTGGCGCACGAAAAAATTTACGTTGCCACACCTGAATAAAAATTTTAACGAAATCATAAGCGAGATTGGCGCAAACACGCAAAGTACCCAAGCAAAAACACAAACAACAAAGCCAATTATCCCCCAACGCAACGAAGAAAAAAAAGAATTAACGCCCCAAGAAAAAATACAGGTGCGAAATAAAATGTTGCAAGCAATTTCCGATAGCTATGAAAAGTTTGTAGCGACAGGGCATCACGGCTATTTACCCTTGCACGTAATGTACGGAACGCTTGTAAATGAAAAGGTTTTGAAGCTAT
>DATHOW010000180.1:0-2646 GCA_035484495.1 Bacteroidia bacterium
CAAATGGATTTAAAAGTAAACGGACTTCCTTACGAAGTTATGTCTCAGGCTTTAAACCAAGCTAAAGAAGGTCGTTTACACATCTTAAACGAAATAAGCAAAACACTTGCTGCACCTCGTACAGATTACAAACCACATGCACCAAGATTATTGCAAATTGAAATTCCTCAAGATTTTATTGGCGCGGTAATAGGGCCAGGAGGTAAAATCATACAAGAAATTCAAAAAACAACTAATACTACTATTACTATTACCGAAATTAACGGTAAAGGTTTAGTTGAAATTTTTGGAGAAGACGACGCTGCTGCATCAGCTGCATTGGCTCGTGTAAAAGGCATTGTTGCTATTCCTGAAATTGGTGAGGTATACGATGCAAAAGTAAAAACGGTTATGCCGTACGGTGCTTTTGTTGAGTTTATGCCGGGCAAAGATGGTTTGTTACACATATCTGAAGTTGAATGGCGCAGACTTGACACTTTAGAAGGAGTGTTAAAAGAAGGCGACATGATTAAGGTAAAATACATTGGAAACGACCCAAAAACAGGTAAATCTAAATTATCTCGTAAGGTGTTGTTACCAAAACCTGAAGGCGCAGCCGCAGAAACAGAAAACAAGTAAGTTTTAATAATTTAACAGTAAAAAGCAGCATCGTATTATATATGGTGCTGCTTTTTTGTGTTTATTTATTGTTAAAATCACTATCTTTGATATTGTAATGGTTACGTTAGAAAGAAAAGTTTACATGAATCTGAAGAATAAAATAATTACTCTTTTAGAGCAAAACAAGTACACTTATAAAGAACTTGCGGGGCATTTGCATATTACGGAAGCAGAGTTAGACCATGCACTTGAAACCAAAACCCTTGAAGTACGTACACTAGAGCTTATATCAAAAGAATTACGCATTCCCCTTTACAGCTTTTTCCGTGATTCTGCCGAGATGGCAAAATCCTTATCTACTGAAAAAGAGCGTTATTATGACGTAAATATTTGGAGCGACCAAGAGGTTAATTACAGAAGTGAAATTACTAAACTGAAAGAGGATTTAGAAAAACTTGCTGCCGAGGCAAAAAACAAAGATATGCTGATTGAGGCTTTAGAAGGCGAACTTAAAAAAGGCTGGACTAAGTAGGTTATAAAAGCCCCTCGTCGGCAAAACTATAGTAGTCGGCATCCCCAACAATTATATGATCAATAACCTGAACGTCGAACAAAGCAGCTGCTTGTTTTACTTTTTGCGTTAGGTTTATATCCTCCTTACTGGCTTGTAAATTTCCCGACGGATGATTGTGTGCTAGCACAATTGATGAAGCTAAATTTTCAATAGCACTTTTTAAAATTATTCGCACATCGGCCACTGTGCCCGATACGCCACCCCTGCCTATAAATTCTGTTTTAATAATTTTATTGCTTCGGTTAAGTAGCAATGCCCAAAACTCTTCATGCGGTAAATCGCTTAGTTTAGGCGCTATATGCGCATAAGCATCTTTACTGGTTTTAACTACATCTAACACAGGTGCATCAACATCTTTTCTTCTTCTACCTAATTCAAGCGCGGCTATAATGGTGATGGCTTTTGCCTCGCCAATGCCTTTAAATTTTTTTAAATCGTTAATGCTTAGTTTAGCTAACTCATGCAAATTATTTTTATGCGTAGCCAAGATACGTTGCGAAAGTTGCACAGCCGATTCGTTTTTTGAACCCGATGCAATTAAAATAGCAATTAACTCAGCATCCGACAAAGCTTGTTTCCCTTTGGTGATAAGCTTTTCGCGAGGTCTATCGTCTTCTGCCCAATGTTTTATAGAGATATGTTGTTGCTCCATTTACAATAAATAAAAAGCAAGTTAAGTAAAGTTACGTTACCTTTGTGAGCAATTTATAATGAGTTCGCAAAAAACTTCTTCTCTCGAAATATTTAAAATAAAAAACTTCTTCCATTTTATTTTAGGTAGATTTTTTACCACGCTGGCCATACAAATGCAAATGACCACCATTGGCTTGCAAATTTATTACGAGTACACGCATAGTGCATTTTCTTTAGGATTAACGGGCTTGTTTGAAGCCATTCCATTTATTGCAGCTTCTTTCTTTTCAGGTTATGTGTCTGACAAATACAATCGTAAAAAAATTATTATTAGTACCGTTTTGGCTTTGGTTTTTTGTTCGGTGTTGTTGTTTGTTATTAGTCTGCATAAAATTTCGTTTTTAGATAGCATTGCTTACTATGCAATTTTTGCTGTAATTATTTTGGTGGGCGTTATACGCGCGTTTTTTGCCGCCACTATGAACCCCTTGCTAAGTCAGTTAGTTGATAGAGAGATGTACACTATTTCAGCTACTTGGAACAGTACTGCATGGCATATTGGTGCTATTACAGGCCCTATACTTGCCGCTTTTTTATATGGCATGAGTGGCAGTTATCATGCCGAAAAAATTTATTTCGTAAACATGTTATTGTTTTTACTAGGTGCTTTATTTTTTACACTGGTAAAATATCAACGCCCTTATATACACCAGGCAAAAGAAGGCATTATAAAAAGTTTACGGGTAGGGATAGATTTTGTATTTAAGCAAAAAGTATTGCTTTCGGTTATCTCACTAGATTTATTTGCCGTGTTTTTTGGCGGAGCCGTAACCATACTA
>DATHOW010000181.1:0-9183 GCA_035484495.1 Bacteroidia bacterium
GAAGATAAAACCATTTACCCATCAGAAGGCTTTGATGGTTTTTATATGTGTTTGATGCAGAGGAACGCTTAGTTTAAGTGATAAATTATAAGTTGCTGGAGTTTGCTTGTGGGTGATAACACCCACAAGGGCGGAAACAGATTTCTCAGCCGTTCCTTCTTCGAAATGACAACGCGTGGTGTGACCGCGTTAGGGATTAGCTTAGTTTTTTTAGTTGGGGGTAACAAAAAACCCCTTATGTGGTTAGCATAAGGGGTTAATATAAATGGTTTTAGTAACTAGTTGCCAGTACCACTGATACCGCTAGTGCCACCGCCAGTTGAAGCGCTGCTTGCTGAATCGGTAACGCCTAATTTTACATCGATGCCTTTTAATGGAGCACCGCCACCAACTACATTAGATAATTGGTTTTTTTCTAATTTTTGGATTTTTGAAGATTCTGCTTTTACGGTTTTTTTACCGAAGATGTTTGATAATTTCATTGGTTTTGTTTTTTAGGGTTTTTAAATTGTATCTCAAAACTAGAAAACAAAAACAATAAATAATGTTGTTTTTTTCTTAAATAATGTGAAAATTTATTTTACACAATAAATGATCTACTACCACGTTTAGGCACTTTTTTTTGCAACCCTACTCTACTAATAACTAATTGGTAGTTTTATTTTAATTTACCCATCCAGTACCAAACCTCGAGGGCGGTGTAAAGCATGTAATAGGTCATGGTGCAAATGCCGATGGCTAAGCGATTGTCTTTAATAAAATACAAACCAAACAGTAGTATAAATAAACAGCTAAACATTTTTAAGGCGGTTAGGGCTAAAAATGAGTTGGTGAATTTATTTTTATTAGTGTGTTGTATGGCGCTTTGCAGTTGCTTGTTAAGGATAAATGAAAAGCCGGTAAAAAAACCGCTTAGTGCTACAATGTAAAACAAGGGGATGCCAAATTTTTGCGCCGCTAAAAATGCGGCAGCAAAAATAAGTACACTAAATGCAAGCAGTTTTACGGAATAGGATTTCATGCTATCTTAAAAAATCGGTGTTGGCATATATCATTAAGCCAAGTATAATTACTAAACCAACGTAGTTGGCGTAATATAAAACTTTATCGGGCACCTTGCGGCGGCTCACCATTTCTATTAAAATAAATACTATGTAGCCACCATCTAACATAGGCACGGGTAAAAAATTCATGAAGGCAAGTACCAGAGAGAACATGGCGGTACGTTTCCAAAAATATTCCCAATCCCACTCATCAGGCAGGGTTTTGTACATGGTGTAAAAACCACCCACTTGTTTGTGGGCATCTTTTACAGTAAACACAACTGCCAATTGTTTGGCTTGCATAATTAAAGTTTCATAAGCATCACCTAAACCTTGCACAAAACTTTCGCCAATGCCAAAGCTTACTTTTTCGGGATGATAAAATTTACGTTGTTCAGGAAAAAAACCAATCATGCCTTCTTTAGTAACATTGGCTTTGGCAATAATGGTATCGGTGTTGCGCAGTAAAGTTATGTTGGCAGTTTTATCGGCGTTTTTACGAATCTCGCGCTGAAATTCATCGAAGAAAATAGTTGGTGTGCTGTTGATGGCTAATAATTTGTCGCCATGTTTTAAACCTGCTTTTTCGGCCGGAGAGCCTTTGATAACTGAATCGACTTCGGATGGTACACGTACGCCAATAAAATCGGAGTGCTTAAGGTTTTTTAGTAAAAGACCTATTTGGTCGTTGGTGATGGGGATGTTTACGGTTGTGCCGTTTCGCTCAACGGCAACAGTTTGGGCGCGATTCATTATAATCTCTAAAGTAACGCGGTTAAGTGAGGTAACAGGTTTGCCATCAACACTAAGTACTTTATCGCCGTTTTTAAAACCCATTTGCAGTGCCAGCGAATCGCAGCTGATACCGTAAGTAAGATTTTTTACAGGCAGGGTTGTTTTGCCCCAAAAGAAAAGTACCATCCAATAAATAAATATGCCTAACACTAGGTTTACTAAAATACCACCCATCATTATTAATAAACGCTGCCATGCCGGTTTTGCACGCATTTCCCAAGGCTCGGGTTCTCTTTCAGTAAGGTTTTTGTCCATTTGCTCATCAACCATGCCGGCTATGCTTACATAACCACCAAAGGGAAACCAACCTATGCCGTACTCGGTATCACCAATTTTCTTTTTAAAAAGTGGGAAGTTTAAAACGCCTGCAAAAGGAAAAAGGAAATCGAAGAAGAGATAAAATTTATCGACACGGCATTTGAATCTTTTAGCGAAAAAGAAATGTCCGAATTCGTGCAGGGTTACTAATATGGTTAAACTTAAAAAGAGTTGTAACAGTTTCATGTGCTTTTTGTGTTTTTTGGAACGTGCAAAGGTAACAATTATATGGGATGTTTGTTTGTTTGCCTACCAACGAAAATGATGGTTGCTAGGGGTTGATTAAGCTTGGCATATTGTTTTTTCTCTTTTCTTTTTGCTTGACCAAAAAGAAACAAAAACTCAAGCCCAGTCGATTGCTGCCGCACAAGGCCAAACGACCTGGCGCCTGGGCAGACCTGCCCTACTGCTACGATGGGAAATTTACTACATTGGTTTAAGGTGGCAGCCTGCCCCAGTGGGATTGTGAATGGTTTAGCTTTAGCTATTTTAAAGTGTTTTTGTTATATTTGGGTTAGTTTGATTTATCAATAAAAAGAAGGTAAAGAAATTTAAGGATGTTTATCCAAGAAATATCAATAGATATAAAATCCAAAATAGATAAGGATGCATTATTAGATGATTTTCATTTAATTATGAGCCATTATCGTTCAAGTGGACAAATAAGTAGTTATGAAAAATCTACATTTATTAAGAGCAACAAAATTATTTGTTATCCCTATACTATAGACGAAAAGGCCTTAGACAAAAAGCATGATAATTTTTATGTTAGCAGGCAAAGAAAAAAAATAGAAAAATTTTATAATTCGAAATTAAAAATCAAAACCGTTGGTAAATCATTTGACACTTATAAGGGAGGGTGCCAATGTAAAAAGAGTGCTTTTTATATTCTTTTTACAACTTACATTATAAGTGATTCACCAATTACTTGTGGAACTTGCAATAAATGTGTACCGCTTTATAAACTACCAAAATATAATGACTTTGGTTATCTACCCATATTAAGCTGGGAAACAAATTATATTTCTTGCGATAGTTTACAAATGAATTGTGAAGTCGGCGAAAAATGGACATTGAATCAAATGCAAGAAGTGAAATCTCAGCTTTCTAAACAAGGATTGAAGATTTGTAAAAAAATCCAAGAATTAACAGATGTTCCGACGTACTATTATTTACATAATTACAGAAGCATAAGCTCGGTAATTGACAAAAAAAGATTATGTCCTATCTGTGGCAACAAATGGTTGTTAAAAAATTCACTACATAAATTCATTGACTTTAAATGTGATAAATGCAAACTTGTATCAGCGTTAACACCCAATAGTGATTAATAATACATTAATAAATAACAATATGACAAAAGAACTTTGGATAAACCCACAGATGAAAAATTAAAAAAATAATTATAACTTTAATCATTAACCCTTAAAAACAATCCCTATGAACAAAAAATTAATTTTACAACTATCGTTATTTGGTTTGGCAATGGCCATTGGTACGGTTTATTTTATTCCGTCGAAAATTGAGCCTGTGTGCTGGCTTTTAATTTTTGTGGTGTGCGCTTACTTAATTGCTAAAAACTGTACCGAAAAATATTTTTTAAACGGTTTATGCGTTAGCTTAATGAATTGTGTTTGGATTACGGCAACACACATTTTGTTATTTAGCACGTATATTGAAAGACATGCCGAGGAGGCATCTATGATGGCTACATCGCCGCTGCATAACCACCCTAGAATGATGATGGCTTTAACGGGCCCTATAATTGGTGTTGTATCGGGACTTGTGTTGGGTTTGTTTGCAGTTATTGCATCTAAAATTGTAAAAAAATAAAATATGACTAAAGAACTTTGGATAAACCTACCGGTTAAAAATATTGAAAAAGCAAAAGTGTTTTTTGCTGAGCTTGGTTTTGAGTTTAATAAAAACTATGGCAATAGTCCAACATCGGCTTGTTTGCTGATAGGACAAAAAAATGTAGTGGTTATGCTTTTTGAAGAACAGGTTTTTAAAGGCTTTACACAGCATACAGTTGCCGATACTGCACAGGGCAACGAGGTGTTGTTTTCGATAGGAGCCGAAAGCAGAGAGGAAGTTGATGAAATTGCTAAAAAAGCAAGCGAGGCAGGAGGCGTTGTTTTTGCTAAACCCGGCGAAAAAGACGGATGGCTATATGGTTGCGGCTTTTGCGATTTAGATGGGCACCGTTGGAATATACTTTATATGGATATGAGTAAAATGCCGGGGGCGTAAAACGTATTATGACGTCGATAAAAAAAACAATTGTTTTAAGTGTTTTTTTGGTTTTATTTTCTGCGATTGTTTTTGGACAAAAAACAGTAGAGCAAAAAATTGATTCGATAATGGCTGCTAAATACAAAGCAGACGGAGCGGGTGCTGTTGCGTTGGTGGCTAAAAACAGACAAATTATTTACAACAAGGCCTTTGGGATGGCTAACCTGGAGTTGGACATGCCAATGAAAAAAGACATGGTTTTTGAAATAGGCTCGATGACCAAACAATTTACGGCGGTATCTATTTTACTATTGCTTGAGCAAGGTAAACTATCGCTTGATGATGATATTAAAAAATACGTTGAAAATTATCCTACGGATAGTAGTAAAGTAACCATTCATAATTTATTAAACCATACATCGGGCATTAAGGACTTGCCTATGATGGATTGGATTTCGTTTAGCGCCACAAAAAAAGAATATGTAGCCATTGATTTTATAAATTATGCTAAGAAAGAGCACTTGAGTTTTAAGCCTAACGAGAAATGGGATTACTCGAACATGGGTTATATTATTTTGGGATATATAATAGAGAAAACATCGGGGATGAAGTATCAGGATTTTTTGCAAAAAAATATTTTTGATGTTTTACACATGAATACTACATACTGCAGGGTTGGCTTACCAAATGCGCTGATTAAAAACCGAGCTTATGGCTACGATAAAAATGATGTTTATTATAATGCAGATTTTTTAGAAATGAGTCAGGCATTTTCGGCAGGCTGTATTTTATCTACCACCGAAGATTTATATAAATGGAACAATGGGTTACAAAACAACACGCTGCTAAAAAAAGAAACTTTGCAAAAAGCGTTTACCAACTATAAACTAAACAACGGAGAGAAAACAAGTTATGGTTACGGGTTTTTAATTAAGGATATAAACGGAAGCGAATCGTTTGAGCATGGTGGAGGGATACCGGGCTTTGCATCGCACGGCATTTATTTAGCTAACGAAAAAGTGTTTGTGGTTGCTCTATCTAATTGTAGGTATAACGACCCTGCTTATGAAGCAGCAAACATTGCTGCCCTAACAATTAACAAACCTTTTAAACCAAAAAAAGAATTACCCTTAGATAAAAAACAAGCCAACGAATATTTGGGCGACTATAAACACGCCACCGGTACCGTGCTAGAAATAAGTTTAGACAGCCTAAAACTTTATGTACAGCGAAAAGATATTAAATACCGAAGCAGACTGATACCGTTTGAAAAAGATAAATTTTATTTAGAAAATGAATTTACCACTTATGAATTTAAAAGAAATGAGAAAAAAGAAATTATTGAACTAATACACAAAACAAGGTTTAAAGAGAATAAACTTGCCAAGCAATAAGGTTTACTATTTAAACCCAAATTATAACAGTTACCCCCCTACCCGTTTTACCGACTTGCCCACGAAATTGATGTAAGGTTTTTTCAGTTTCTGAAAAAATATTTATATTTGATATGAAATGGAAACAGTTGAAGCCAAAACGGCTACCATAAGCTTTATTAATAATAACACTTTACTGGTGGTTATGAGGGACGAAGTGGAGGTTGATATGGAGGCTGCTATTGAAAACTATGAAATTGCCATGCGCCTAAGCAAGGGTAACCGTTATATTAGTTTGGTAGATGCGCGCAGCTACGTTACTATTACAGATGAAGCAAAAAAATATGCCACACAACCCGATATGCACATAAATGTAATTGCGCAGGCGGTTGTTATAACATCATTAGCTACACGTTTGCTGGCTAATTTTATTATTAAGTTTACCCAAAATAATAAGGACGTTGACATGCGGCTTTTTAATGACTACGAAGCGGCACAAAAATGGCTGAATGAAAAATTAGTCTACGAGCAATCGATTGGTAAAGCGGTGTAAAAATTTGCCGCATTAGTTTTACAACTCACACGCTAAAATTGTCGACCTGCTTTTGCTGCCTACCAAAAGGCAAAAAGCCGACTTACCTTTGTTGTTATAACAGCAAAAAAATAAAATTTAACGACGTTTATTGAGATATTTTATAAAATGGTAAGTCGGGCTCCATTACAAACCAGACAAAAATTAAAAAATTTAAAGCCATGAAAACTGTAAAAGAAATTATGTACAGAGCACCCAAATACTGTACAGAAAAGGAAACATTGCTAAACGCAGTTAAAGAGTTATCGAGAGCCAGTATTGGCTCTTTACCTGTGGTTGATAGCAACAAAAAAGTGGTAGGCATTATTACTACCCGAGACATTTGCAACACATTGGGCAGAACAAGCAAAGCGCTCACCGAAATTAAAGTTGAAGATGCGATGAACTACGAGGCGCATTTTTGCCATCCGGAGGATGACACGCAAACCGTGCTAAAAATAATGCGCACTAAAAAGGTACACAGGCTACCTGTGGTTGATAAGGAAGGGCACTTAAAAGGCTTGCTAAGCTTAAACGGCATTGTACGCGAATTGGCTGGTAAAGAACGAGCCGAAATTGAATATGCCGGCGCAGAAAACATTGTAAAAACACTACGAGCGATTGCCGAAAAAAAACATGAGCACGCCGAAGCGTTGGTGTTGTAAACTAAAAAACATTTTTTTAACTCTCTTTGCATATGCTACAGTGCGAAGGGAGTTTTTTTATAGAAATTTTGAATTAATCTAGTTTTTTATTTTTTCTACTTTCTTTTTGCTTGACCAAAAAGAAACAGGGCAAATGTGTAGTACACATTTGAGCCAGTATGTGCGTTAGCCAAGCCCAGCCGATTGCATCCGCACATGGCCAGTCGACCTGGCGTCTGGGCAGGTCTGCCCTACTGTGCTAAGGGGAGATTTACTGCATAAGTGTTTAGTGTTTACTTGTTGGTGATAACACCAACAAGGGCGGAGCAATAAGGCGCAGTAATGGCTAAAATGTTTATTTTATTTTTTTAAAGGTTAATGTAGCACCACCTTCGCCATAACCAACAAGGCTTGTAATGTTACCATTAGCATCAGCTACAAACTGATTTATCCAACCGGGGTCTTCGGTAGAAAAAAATTCGTTTTTTGAAATGAATTTCATTTCAAATTTTTCTTTGCCTTCCAAAATATAGGCAACATCTCCCTCTAAAACAATGGATATTACATCATCAAGTTTATAATCGCCAACAAACTTTTTTAAGTCGGCGTTGGATAGTTTAAGTAATTCAATTTTTTTAGTTGTATCAATTTCTTTACCCTCAACAACTCTTTTATAGCCAATTACGTTACCTGCTTTGTTAAACAAAATTGTTTTTTCGGATGTTGATTCTAAATTAATAAAGCTACTATCGCTTGTAAAATAAATTTGCCAAGGGTTTGCCAGTGCTTGCGAGTAGTAGTGATTATTTTTTTTATAAATCTCGTTTACAAATGTTCCTGCCTTATAGTAACCTAAAAATTTGTCTGCCTGGTTTTGGTTTAAGTTTACTTCTTTTTTTAAAACGCCCGGGTTATTATTAAAGCCTTTCCAATTATATACCTGTGCAACGCTTTTAATAAACTCGTCCATTAACGGGCTACCATCTGATGCGTTACAAACCAGAGCTATACCATTTCCGTCTTCAAAACTACCGGTATAAAAACCACTGAAGCCTTCGTTACTGGCACCATGCGAAAAATATTTTGTACCATTTCTATTGTCAATAAAAACACCTAAGCCAACAGCCGAATCGATATAGGGCTTTAACTGCAGTTGTGTTTGGGCTTGGGTTAAAACTTTATTTGATTTACCTTTTAAGGATAGTTGTGTTTCGATAATAAATTTACATAAATCGCTTGGGGTGGTCCATAAGCCAGCCGCGGCTTGCTCAGGATAAATATGATATTTGCCTTTTACCGCACCATTACGCGAATAACCTGTTGCCATTAGTTCATGTTTTTGGTTTGGCTGTGGTTGCGAAAAAGAACTATTAAGCATGCCAATTGGTTTTAAAACATTTTCGTACATCCATGTATCGTACGGTTGTTTGGTTACATCTTTTAATATGAGTTGTGTAATGGTTGTTCCGCCGCCTGAATACTGATGTTTTATGCCCGGCTGAAATTCGGAACGCACAGCCGATGTATTAGCCGGTGGTTTGCCATCTAAAATTTGTGGCAGGGTTGGAATTGTAGTGCCAAGTTCATAGCCCGGAAAGCCGTGCACGGTTAATCCGGCGGTGTGACTTAGTAAGTTTGCTATGGTAATTTTTTTTCCTTTTGATATTGTATCGTATGGGAATTTCCACGATGTTAAGTAGTTATTAATATCGGTATATAAATCTATCTGCTTATCCTGCGCTAGTTTTAAAATGCCCACGCTGTTAAGACTTTTGCTGATAGAGCCCGGCTCGAAAATTGTGTTGGTTGTAACGGGGCGTTTTTCTGCACTATCTGCCCAGCCGTATGCTTTTGCCCACTCTATTTTATAATTGTTAACTATAGCAATGCTTAGCCCAATTATTTTATTTGAGGCCATTTTTTGCTTAATAGTTGGATTAGATTTTCCTTCGATTTTAAAATATCGAAATAAATTTTCTTCAACTTGCTTAATTTTCGTTTCTATTTCGGGTGAGTAGGTTTGAGCTACAGATGTGTGGCAAACTAAAATTGCAAAAAAAATAAAAAGTGTTTTCATTAAGTAAATATAATTTTAATTAAAGATAAATTGCGATTTTATTTTAGCTATCAGAATGAAAAGCCCGACGGCCGAATCAGCGGAAATTTTGAGTTAATCTAGTTTTTTATTTTTTCTACTTTCTTTT
>DATHOW010000182.1:0-12639 GCA_035484495.1 Bacteroidia bacterium
ATATATTTAGGATACTCTTCTGAACCAAAAACAAAAGCAAGATTCAAGCTATCTGCTTTAGGTATAAAATCGAATTGAAAAATACATACATCATTAGTATCATTGCTACCTAAATTAATTAAGTTGGAGTCAACAAAAAAATTGCCATTTTGTACACTACAAAAATAATTTCCAGCATGAGCAGCATCAGATGCTTTACCGGTTGTTAAAAGAACACCACTTTTAATGCCTAAGTCTATTCCAGTATACGTAAAGTTACGTGCACCTTGTGCTCCGCAATTAAGTATAGCATTAGAAACCACCACACCTCCGCCAATTATTCTTTTTGCAAAAGCATTAGCTGTATTATCTGTTCCCATACTAAGTTGCGAAAAAACAGATAAGGGTAAAATTGATAAACAAAATTTCATAAATAACCTTTTTTTCATACTTCAAATTGAATAAACTAAAGTTAACACAGTTTTTTTAATACACCTTATTTAAAAACAAAAAAAGGAATCCTAATTGGATTCCTTTTTTTGTTTAAGCTTAGTTCAATTATTTTATCAAGGTTATAAATCCTTTGTATTCTTGAGTTTCGTTTGTTTTGCTACTGGTAGCTTTAATTACATAAAAATAAGTGTCATCGGGTACTTCTTTACCGCCAATTGTTTTACCATCCCAAGCTGAATTAACAGAAGTAGATGAGAACATTTTTAATCCCCAACGGTCAAAAATATCCATGCTAAATGTAGATACGCCTTCGCTTTTTACCATAAAGTTATCGTTAATGCCATCTCCGTTTGGGGTAAACACGTTTGGTATAATCATTACGTAATGCTCTGTAACAGTTATAACAACAGGTTTTGAATTAATACATCCGGTTGTTGTATTAGTTACAGTCAATACAGCCGTGTAAGTGCCTACTGTAGGGTAAACAGTTTTTGCTGTATCACTAAGATTGCTAGTTGCAAAGTGGCTTCCGTTACCAAAATCCCATGTGTAATTGTTTGCATATAAAGATTGATTTGTAAAAGAAACATTTAATGGTGCATCGCCTGTTTGCGGATTTGGAGTAAAATTAGCTAAAGTAGAATCAACCGATACAATTGCTATAACAACCGGAGTTGAACAAGTACCATCTGATCCAATTACTGAATAAATAGTGGTTGCTGATGGACCTGCTGTAACTACACTTCCACTTGTTGTATTTAGTCCGGTTGCAGGCGACCAAGTATATGAAGTTATACCCGTACCCGAAGCAGTTAAGTTTGTTGTAGTGAAAAGACAAATAGGTGTTGTTGGAGACACGGTTATAGTAGGGCTATCAACAATAACAGTAACATTATCTGTTTTCTGGCAACCTCCTATACTAACCGTTACAGTATATACAGCACTATTAGTTGAAGTAGCATTACTTATTATTGGATTTTGTGAATTAGAATTATAGCCGCCATTACTAGCACTCCAAGTGTATGAAGATGAAGTTGCATTTGAGCTGGCAGTTAAGTTGATTGATTGTCCTTTACAAACCAATGTGTTAGTAGCATTTGCTGTTAGTGTTAAATTCGTAACTGTAACGGTAACAAATGCCGGATCTGATACACAATTATTTATTTGACCTATTACTGTATAAGTAGTTGTTACTGTAGGATTTGCAACAACAGTAGCCGTTGTTGCGCCACTTAAAGAAGCTGAAGGTGTCCACGTATATCCAGATAAACCACCCGTAGTTATTAAAGTAGCCCCGGATCCATTACTACAAATAGTAGTATTGCTTGGTGCTGTCATATTAGGAGGAAAATTAACTGTAACTGTTGCTTGAGATGCAGCATGACAACCAGCACTAGAAGTAGCATTAACTGTATAAATTGTTAATGTAGAAGTTGGCGATACAGTAATACTATTAGCTGTTGTTGCTCCAAGCCCGACTGCAGTCCAAATATAAGTTGCCGAAATAGTTGTTGTAGGTGAAATGGTTAAAACAGAGCTATCTCCCAAACAAAATACAGGTTTGATATTATTTATCGTAAATGTAGGTAAAGGATTTACTACTTGCGTAGCTGTTGCAGTAGCTGCACAACCCAATGTACTTGTGCCTGTTACCGTATAAACGGTTGTTGTTGCAGGGCTAGCATTTACCGTAGCCCCATTTGCAGGAAAAGTTGCAGGGCTCCAAGAATAATTATTAACTGTTACAGTACTAGTTGAAGATGCAGTTAAAGTAGCTGTACCACCTGCACAAATTGGAGTGGTTGGTGCTACCGTTACTGTAGGTGTTGGGTTTATTGTTACAATAACCGTATCATATCCTTGACAAAATGTACCTGAGTGAGACTCGCCATAAATAGCAACTGTATAAGTAGTTGGACTGGCAGTGCCAGTATTGGCAACACTCATTTGAACATGCCACGAAGTATCAAGTCCAAAATTTAAATTAGCAGGGTCATTTGAAGTCCAAGTGTACGTACTTGCTCCAATAGCAGATAGTCCAAAAGGAGTACCAAAACATTGTTTAATTGGTGTACCCGATAAAATGCCTAAATGATTACTTGCTACAACAGTAGAAACCGCACTGTCTTTACAACCATTTGCACCAACACCATAAGCAGTATAAGTTAAGTTTGTGGTTGGGTTAGCAATATAAACCGTGTCGTTTGTTACAGAACTTGTTAGGTTGGTTAGTGGAGACCAAGTGTAACTGGTTGCCCCAACCGCTGTTATTGTAGCCGTGGTACCCGAACAAACTGTTGGGCTTAGTACTGCTATAGTTGGGCTAAGTTTTACAATTACAGAATCGGTAACCGTTAGTGTAAGCGATGGGCAAGCCACGTTAGTACCAGTAACTGTATAAACAGTTGTTGTTGGTGGTGTAGCAACAACGGTATCATTAGTAGTTGTATTTAAACTTCCTGCCGGAGACCAGCTATATGAAAAAGAACTATCTGATGCAATTAATGTTGCTGAGTTTCCCGAACAGATAGTAGCTTTATTAACTGTAAATGTTCTAACTGTTACAATAGCAGTATCTACCGAAGTACAACCATTTGCATCGGTTGCAGTAACCGTATAATTAGTAGTAATGGTAGGATTATTTACAGTTACCATACTACCTGTTGTAGCACTTAAACCCGCAGATGGAGTCCACGAATAAGTATAAGGTGCTGTACCACCACCTGCATTTGCTGTTAAAGTAGCTGTTGCTCCCGGACAAACTGTTGGGCTATTTACAGCTACTGTTACATTTGGAACAATACTAAAGTTAAACGTACCAGTAATATTGCCACAAGTTGAGCTTGAAGAAGGATGAAAACTGTAAGTAACGGTATACGAACCAGGGCTTAATAAAGTAGGATCAACAAGAGCCTCTCCAGTATGAAAATCCACAAAACCCACTGCCGTTGCAGGAGAAATTGTGTATGTAGCCCCACCAATATCAGTGTTAGCAGGTACGGTTAATGTAAAACAAGTTGATGTGTTAGGAGGGTTAAGATTACTAAAATTTATAGGAGTTGGTGGTACAGATAAAATTGGATTACCATTCCAACAATCTATTAAACTAATCGAGGTTGTAGTTATATTCCCTTGTCTGCAAAAAACAAAATCATGTTGTTGTGTAGAATCTATGAAATATAAATTTACTCCCCATGGCTGTCCTCCAAAAGTAGTTCCGCCGCCAATTGGAAATGTGCATCCACCAGCCACAGGACCAACACAACCTATATTTGTGCCTCCTTCATAAAAAGTTTCACTACCATTTGTACCTATATTATTATGATAATTAGTATATAATGTCCCTATACAAGGTGTAACTGGACTAGTTGTAGCTTGGGCATCTATTAAAAAAGGAGCTTTATCGCATTCAAATACATGACCGTTTGCAATAGGGTTTTGAGTCACTGAAAAACTAGCTGCCAAAGCCACAGGACCAGTTGGGCAAGTAGCCGTAGCCGCTGTTTTTAAACTACCCGCAGAAGCCTGATAATTAATTGGCTGTAAATGTTTTAACGTAGGGTTATTTTGCGCTTGCATTAAGGCTGGAAATGCACTCAATGTTAATGCAAGTAATCCTACATTTTTTCTGAAAAATTTACGAAAAGATAATGCTAAAATCATAATTTATTTTTTAACGAGGAGCAAATATACTAAAGTTCGTTAAAGAACAATTTATTGAGACTATTTATAGGTAAATCCTATCTAATTTAAGGCAAAAAGCAAGTATTTTTGTTAAATTATCAATCTACAAGCTCATCATGTCTTTAAGCTTAACCGATTGACGACGAGAAATTTCAATTTGTTCTCCCCCACGCAGTTTTACCATTAAGCCGCCATTAAACCAAGGCTCAATATTTTCAACCCATTTAAGGTTAATTATATGCTTACGGCTTGCTCTAAAAAAACTTGCAGGACTTAATCTTTGCTCTAAATTATTTAAACTTCTAAGTATAAGGGGGCGGTTATTTTCAAAAATAACTCGCACATAGTTTCCTTCGCTTTCAAAAAGACGAACATTAGCCAGTTTTACAAACCAACAACGCTCGCCATCTTTTAAAAATACTTGGTCGTCATCTGTTAAAATGGTTCTAAAATCTTGTGGGGCTTCTTCTTCTTTTAAATATAGTTTTTTTAATGTTTCGGCTAAACGCTGAGGTTGAACCGGTTTTAATAAATAATCTAGCGCATTTACTTCAAAAGCACGTAAGGCATATTCGTCATGCGCAGTAATAAAAATAAGTTCGGGTAAGGGGTGCAACTCTTGTGCAAGCTCTAAGCCATTTTTACCCGGCATTTGTATATCTAAAAAAACCACATCGGGTTTTAATTGGTTAATTTTTTCTTTAGCTTCGTTAGCATTGGCACATTCTGCAATTACTTCAATATCCTTATGCTCTGCTAACATGGTTTTTAACTCCTGACGGGCAAGTCGCTCATCATCTACAATAATTGCTTTCATGCTAATTTGTTTTTCTACAGTAAAGGTATAATTATCTGAGTTTTTACCGTATGATTTTCATTAACGATAGAAAAACTTGCATCATCGGCAAAAACAAACGCTAAACGGTTTTTAGTATTTGCTAATCCGTAACCCGATTGAGGATTTGCATCGGGGTTATAATTGCCCGTGTTAATAATTTCTATTTGCAATTTGGTGTTTTCAAGCTGTTTGGTAGTTATATCAACCGCGCCTCCCTCGGTTAGTTTAGAAATACCATGTTTAATGGCATTTTCAACCAAGGTTTGTAATAGCATAGGCGGTATTTTGTATTTAGACGATGATTCATCTATATGTAAAGAATAATTTAATCGCTCTTCAAAACGGATTTTTTCAAGAGCCAGGTAATCTTTTACTAAAGTCATTTCATCATCAAAAGAGATGAGTTTATTTTTTTCGAGCGTAAGCGTTTGCCTTAATATATTTGATAATTGCGTTACGGCCTCTTTAGCCTTTTGTGGATTTTCATCAATAAGGGCACGTATACTGTTCATCGCATTAAACATAAAATGTGGATTTAGCTGCGATTTTAATTTATTAAGCTCCGCCTCTTTTAAAGAGCCTTGCATTTTAAGTTGCTGAATTTCTGCCTTACGGTAATTGCGTATATAATGAAATGAAAAATACAGCACGCTCCACACAAAAAATACAAACCAAAAATTTATGAGCGACTGTAAAAAACTAATAACAGAAAGCCCTTGAGCTGTTTCGAAAATAAGCGTGGTTAAAAAATACTGAATAGATATAAAAACAGGTGATAAAAGTAAACTAGCTACTATGGCTATACTTATTTGAACTAAAACAGATTGTTGCAGCCATTTTTTTTTAATGATAAAATACCTGAAAGCGTGTGTAAGCAGTATAGCCGAAGGAATTAATAAAAGGTGAAATAGGATGTCTTTTACAGAAGCGGTATAAAAAAAGAAAAAGTTTACCGTAAAATAAGTAAGCCACCCAATTAGCTGGGTAATCCAATAAATACGGCTTTTTTGCATTACTATTTTTCTTTAAGCCCCAACCATGCATTGCGTGCAATTACTTGCTTATCGGTAGGGCTTTTATTAACACCAATGTTATTTGGTATACTAATTTTTACCGGGGCAACTTTAGCTGATAGTGTTTTAATTTTTTCGGGTTTATCTTTTCCTTTTTTACGGGCAACTTTAACTACTAATTTATCACCAGTTTTTGCGTTATGCAAAAAGCCAATTAACACATCCTTATAATTATCAAGCGTAACCGGACTACCATTAAAAGAAACAATTTCATCATACTCCTTATACTTCATTTTTTTACCAAAGGCATTATCTTTATCTAAGTCAAAAATTATAGCCCGGTTTGTTTTAGGGTTAAAGCCCATGTTAAAACCACCTAGGCTAATTTCTTCTTTTTCTAACTTTTCATCATAGTTTAAACCAACCATAGCCAAAATTTCTTTGTATGGTAGCTTTTTATTTCCTGCAACATATTGGTCTAAAAACTTTCTTGCCTCGGGCGAAGTAATCCTTTCTATATCATTAAACAAATCATCATCTTTAAATGATTTGTCTTTTCCGTATAGTTTAGATAAATCTGCCATTAGGTTTTGTGTGCCATAAGCACCATTACTATTATAGCGTAATAAAATATCTAAACACATATTTATAAGGGCACCTTTTGCATATACGTTATTATATTGGTCGTGGTACTTTGCCTCTAAAACGTGTGAGCTCATAAATGTAAAAGGCAATGTATCGTTATACGGTTTCCCCTGCGATTCATTCATTTTACCCTGCATCACTTCTATAAACTTGTCTATGTCAATTAAACCATAAAGCACTTGCATATGGTGTGCATTATATTCGGTTAAGCCTTCATACAACCATAAATGTTTGCTCATTTTAGGTTTATTAAAATCGAAATTTCCTATTTCTTCGCTATGAATGCTAAGTGGAGTAACAATATGAAAAAACTCGTGTGCTGCTACATTACGCATTTCTTGAGCAATATAGGTTGAGTCAATTTCGGGCATTACATAAAAAGAAGAATAGCAATGTTCTAAAGCACCGTTTGCCCCCGATAAGGTTGGTTTATCGTTTAAATAAATTATAAACGCGTATTTATTTACAGGTAATGTGCCTCCTAAATATTTGCGTTGGGCATCTAATATTTCAGAAATGTTTCTGGCAATATAAGCCGAGGTGATTTTTTTGTTGGGTGAATAAACCGATACTAAAACACGCGCCCCCCCTACTTCAACAAAGGTGGTATCTGGTAGGTTATACATAATAGGTGAATCAACCAAACGATGATAATCAAACACTTCAATAACATCACTATCAATTCCGTTTTTAATGGTGGTTAAACCACTTGATGCGTAAAAGCCTTTTGGTTTTTTAACTTCGATAACAAATTTTCTATCTAGGTTGTTTTTAAAATATCCAAAAAAACCGTGTGTATTTAGCACAAATGCTTTTTCAGCTTCAATATCTGTACCGGCCGGTTCAAATACTATATCGTCTTTTACCTCGTGTTTTTTTAACTCACAATCCCAGCTATCCTCTACTAAATAGGTTATATAAGCTATGTTTTTTGAATTTGGAATGCTGTACGTGTTTACATCAGGCTTTGTATAGACAATTTCTTTCCCGCTTTTATCAATAACTTTTAAATCAGAAATAAAACGCCCAAAATTATAAATAGCATAAGTGCCTGGCACAATAGACGGAAACATAAATGTAGCGTCATTTTCAGCCATATCTGGCGGAGTTAGTTTTACCTGTACTTTATCGTTTTCTACTTTAGTTAAATCAACAAAATAATTATAATCGCTACCTGCATTGGCAAAAAAAACTTGGCAACAGGCTATAAACAGACAAAACTTCTTCATATTAATTGAAATTGAAAACATATCACATTTACGTTAAAAACAAGCTTTATTATTTATTTAATAAAAACTGTTTTTCTACTGTAAATGTATTGCCTGTTTTGTTGAGATTAAGATTTATTTTTTCTTCGGTAGGTTTAAAGCCATCTTTGCTAACTTTTACTTGATAAGCGGTACCACCTTTAAGTGTAATTAAATATTCGCCGTTTTCATTGGTTGTTAAACTCACTTTTTCTCCGGCATCGTTTGTAAAAGAAATTTCAGCGCCTTCAACCGGTCTACCCTCAACTCCATCACGTACCAAACCTTTTACAATACTTAATGAATTAGCGGTTTGTTTTTTAAAGTCTTTTTCTAAAAGGGCATAATCTTGTAAATCTATTTTATAAATATCGTTCTCGCCAAAACCACCTAGTCTATCAGAAGAAAAATAGGCATAACGCGTATCAGCACCTAAAACCAATGGCCCATCTCTTTTGGTAGTGTTAATTGGATAACCTACATTTTCGGGCTTGCTCCATTTACCATCGGTGCAAACGGTTCTAAAAATATCGTAGCTGCCCATGCTATTTGGACCATTACTACAAAAGAAAAGTGTTTTTCCATCAGGAGCTAAAAATAAACCCGCTTCATCGTAAGGAGAGTTTATATCTGCACCCAAGTTTACAGGTGTATCCCACTCAGTTTTTGTTTTACGAACAGACATCCATATATCGCTATTACCGAAACCTCCTTTGCGCTCAGATGTAAAATAAAGTGTTTTTCCATCGGGAGATATACAAGCTCCGCCCTCCCAATAACTTGTGTTAATTGGTTTACCAAAAGGCTCTGGTGTTCTCCATTTATTGTTTGATACTTTTGATACAAATATATCTCCACCTCTTGATTCAGCATCGGTTACATCGTTTTTATAGATAAATATTTGTTTACCATCTGCTGATATACCGGTACAAGCTACGTGTGATGCCTTTTGATTAATGCTGCCGGGAATTTCGTCGGCCACACCCCATTGTTGTTTTGCACTATCCCAGGTTGTTACATAAATGTTTTCGAAAAACTTGCCATCGCCTTCAATATCTCTAGGAGCATCTTCGGTAGCAGGGCGACGAGAATTAAAGTATATTTTTTTGCCGTCGGCTGTTATAGCAGGGCCTTTATCTTCGTATTTTGAATTTACGTTTTGTCCTAAGTTTTCAATTTTTATTTGAACAGGATTAGCCTCTAGCTTTTTTGCATTGTTTGCCTGGCTTACAAAAACATCTGGGTCGTGTTCTTTAATATCAGATGAAGTTGCTTTTGCTTTATAGCTTGTAAATTCAGCCAAGGCTGCATCTACTTTATCGTTATTTAGGTAAATTAAACCTAATAAATAAAAATTTTGCGGCTTTACGCTTACAACCGTTTTACCGGTTTCTAAATATTTAACTGCATTATCAACCTCGCCTAATTTATAGCTACAATCAGCTGCTAAGTATAAAACGCCGCCATTTTTAGGACTTTCGGTAAGTATTTCTTTAAACATTACAAGTGCCTCACGAATTTTACCGCTATACATTTTTTGTTTAGCTAACTCTACTTTGGCTTTAGCTTTTACACTAAGTTGTTCATCATCTTCTACCAAACGACTTGCATAGGATACTGAGAATGTAGTTGCCAAGAATAAAACAAATATTAGTTTCTTCATAAATTGTGAGTTTTAAAAGACTAAAAGTAAGAATTTAAACACAATTGTTTCAATAATGTTAAAAAAATATTGGGTGTTTTTTAACTAAATGGTAAACTAGAAAAAAGCCCCTAGTGTTTTACCGCTACTATACAAATTGTACGCACTAATTATTTTTGAAAAAAGGAGGGGGAATTTTAGCTTCTTATACACCCTTCTTTATGTAGCTTCTTAATTATCTTCTTATAGGTCGTGTAGTTTTAAAAAAATTTAAACCAAAATAAATAAAAGTAGGTGTTATGCTCGTGTTTTTATCGTTTTTAACCATGTAGATAAATGATAAAATAAAAACTATATTTGTTGCAATGCCTAAAGTAAAAAATATAGTATTTGCAGTACTTTGTGTATGCCTGCTTAGTTTTTGTAAGCGTAGCCCCACCACTTGGGATGATGATGTGGTAGCCCCTTTGGCAACAGGCAGTTTATCACTAGCTAATTTGTTCCCTGATACAACCATAAAAACCAATGCAGATAGCAGCTTAAAAATTGCTTTTGAAACCTCCCTTATTAATTTTCAGCTTGATAGCTTAATTAAAATACCTGATACAACTATAATAGTTCCTTTTGTTTTCCCTGGAATCAAGTTTAACATTACGCCTGGTGAAAATATTCCTATAAGTACCAATACTACTACTCCTAATATTTACAATTTGCCATCAGGTGTTCTGTTAAAAAAAGCCATTATAAAGCAGGGGGGGATAAAATATCTTATGACAAACACGGTATATCAACCTCTCGTTTATCATTACCAATTAATATCTGCCACAAAAAACGGTCACATATTAGATACTACATTTAATTTACCCGCAGCTGACTCAGCACATGGGACAGTGTTTCCAATATCTGGTTATATTAATTTAGCAGGTTACACTATTGATTTTAGCGGCACAAGCCATAGCGGATTTAATACAACAGTGGAAATAGATTCGGTACATATTTCTCAAAATGCACAACCTGATGGACATATTTATAGTAATCAAGGCTTTAATGCACAATTTACTTTTAAAGGCATTATACCACAATATGCTTCGGGTTATTTTGGTAGCCAAAATATTACAGTTGGACCCGATACAGCTAGTTTTGCAGCATTTAACACTATTAAAAAAGGCTTATTAAATTTAAATAGCGCCAATGTAAGTTTAAAAATAAGTAATCAGTTTGGGGTTAATATGAAAGCCAATATAAGTCAGTTAACATCTATAAACACGTATAATCCAAGTTCGGTAACGCTAACATATACTGGAGTGCCTCTTAGTAATTTAATTATACCTGCCGGCATTGATAATAATGGCCCTAATAACCCCACTATTAATATAACGCCGGGTACTTTTAACATCAATTTAAACAATAGTAATAGTAACGTAAAAGATTTTATAGGCAATTTACCCGGCAAATTATCGTACAAACTTACAGCACAAATTAACCCTTCGTTTGGTCAAGGAGGTGGAAATCAAAGTGGCAATAATGAATTTGGTTATTATGGCACAGGCTTTAGCGCTAACTTAAGCATGGATGTGCCTTTGTATTTTTCGGCTAGTAATTTAATGCTGGCAGATACAGTTAGTTTAAATGTATCTAATGTCAGTCAGCTACAAAACGTCAATAAGGGTAACCTTATTTTAACGGCAACAAACCAGTATCCCTTCAGCATTTATTTAAGTGCTGTGTTGTTAGATGCAAACAAACACGTTATAGATAATTTATTTAGTAGCCCAAGTCTTATAGAAGCACCACAATTGGATGCAAACGGCAGAGTTATCGGTCCGTTAAAAAGCAGGTTGCTAATACCACTTAATCCTCAAAAAATAACTAATGTGCAACGGGCTAGATATGTAGCCTACTCGGCTACATTTAATACTGCCAACCAGCCAAACCAAGTAAAATTTTACAGTAACTACACACTAGGTTTGTTGCTTACCGCCGACTTAAACTATACCATTGGAAAATGATGCGTAAGGGTTTATTTTTATTATGCTTACTAACGAGTGTACACTTACTGAAAGCACAGTTTAACAACGACTTTTTGTATTACGAAAAGTACGGTACCAGTATAAATTTACATGCCGAATATGAGCTAAACTCAACTGCTATACAAAACGATTTACTGGATAAGTTTATTTATGGCGGCAATATAGATAGTGCTACAAAAGCCCATTCGCAAAAAAGAATACGGGCGCAAAACCGAATTGGAGGAAATTATTTTGCCGGAGCTACCGCCTTTTTTGGAGCAAAGGATAGTAAATATCGTTTTATAGCCGGTTTAAAACAGGTAGAATTAGTTAATGCTTCTTTTAGCGATGATGTTTTTAACCTGGGTTTTTATGGCAACAAAATGTTTGAAGGTAAAACAGCCAACATTGGTAATGTTAACATTAACCACTTTAAGTATCAGGAAATAAAACTAGGGCTTATATGGGATAATATTGACACAACCGCTAAACTTGGCTTTTCACTTTCCTACCTAAAAGGGCAATCGCTTTTGCAAATAAATACGGGTGCAGCATCTATATATACAGCTCCCGACGCATCCTTCATCGATTTTAATGTGCATGGCTCAGTTATTATGAGCGATACCGGTAAAGGAAAAAATGGCATTGCTAATTTTAATGGTAATGGTATGTCGGCTGAGTTTTTTGCTGATATGCCCTATACTTCTGCCTTAGGAGAAAGCAAGTTTTTTGTATCGGTAAATAATTTAGGCTTTATAAAATGGAATCAGAACACAGTAAATTACAATGCAGATACCAGTTATATTTTTAAAGGCGTTACGGTAAACAATGTGTTTCAATTAAATGACGCATCGGTAAAAAACCTCACAAAAGACTCTTTAGTAAAAAAACTTACCCAACATGGTAGGCAAAGTGTATCAACAAATTTACCCATGTCGTTATTTGTTTTACATACAGTAAAATTCAACAAACTATTTGCACTTAACACGGGCTTTAGATATTTTTTTAATGGAAATTATAAACCCTATTTATATGCCGAAGGGCAATTTGCATTAAGCAAAAAATTTACAGCAACTGTTCATGTTGGTTACGGAGGCTATGGCAGACTTAGTGGTGGTGCAAATTTAGA
>DATHOW010000183.1:0-4343 GCA_035484495.1 Bacteroidia bacterium
GGAGGACTTACACTTACTCCCGGGCTTTATAAATCAACCTCTTCTTTAGCTATATCATCAGGCGACCTTACATTTGACGCAAAAGGAAATGCAAATGCTGTTTTTATTATCCAAATAGCATCAACACTTACAGCTACATCGGGTCGCAAAGTTATTTTAAGCGGCGGTGCTTTAGCATCTAATATTTTTTGGCAGGTAGGTAGTTCAGCAACTTTCGGCACTACATCTGTTATGAAAGGAACCATTTTAGCTATGCAATCAATCACATTTAACACAGGTGCAAGTTTAAATGGAAGAGGATTAGCTAGAACCGGTGGTGTTACACTGGCGGGAAATGCCATTGTAGAACAATAAATAATTATCCACTAAAAAAGCGTTGTTTAATAAACAACGCTTTTTTTATGCATTTGAAATTGTGATAATAAAATACATACGTGAATAATGCAACTTATTTACATTGTTATGTAACGTTATCTGTTTAAAGGGTCGCAACTTTGTTTCGTGAAAATTCATTCACCCTTAAATTTAAAAAAATGAAAAATAAGTTACTTTTAAGCCTAACAGCTACCGCATTACTTACTTTGCCAAATGTAATTTTTGGTCAAGCACCAAATTTAGGAACCGCAGCTAATTTTGCTCTCTTTTCTACCAACGGTGCCGTAACTAATTCAGGCATTTCTCATATTACGGGTAATGTAGGTACAAATAATGGCTCAAGTACGGGCTTTGGTAATGTTAATGGTGGCATGCATGATGGTGACGGTACAAGCTCACAATGTGCAGCAGATTTACTTATAGCCTATAATCAATTAGCCGCTACAACAGCGACATTTTTCCCCGCATCTTTATTAGGTAACGGTCAAATTCTTGTTCCTGGCGTGTACTCTATAACAGGAGCAGCTACACTTAATTTAGGACTTACTTTAAATGCACAAAACAATGCTAACGCTTTGTTTATTATAAAAATTCAAGGTTCTTTTTCTACAAATGCCAATGCCAAAGTAAAATTACTAAACGGTGCACAAGCATGTAATGTGTTTTGGAAAGTAGAAGGTTTAGTAAGTATGGCTGCAGGAACTAGCATGAAAGGAACTGTTATTGCAAATAATGCAGCTATTAATATGAACACAGGAGATACACTTGAAGGAAGGGCAATGTCTACCGCAGGTGCTGTTACACTTGATGGTATTTTAGCTTATACTCCCGTAGGTTGTGGAAGTCCATTGTTAACCGGGCCAACAGCACCTACGCTTGGAGCGGCTGCTTGTTATACTATATTTTCAGCTAGTGGCGCAGTTTCCAATTCGGGCATAACGCACATTACAGGTGATGTTGGAAGTAATAGTGGTTCTGCAACAGGTTTCAACCCTTTATTTGTTACCGGTACAGTTCACACTATTCCTGACAATTCCACAGCACAATGCGCCGCTGATTTATTAAATGCTTATACATATTTAAATACATTAGCTACCGATATTACATTATTATATCCTGCGCAATTTGGTCGCAACTTAGTTCTTACCCCTCACACTTATTTATTAAATGCTGCTACCGTGTTTACTGATACACTTTACCTTGATGCGCAAGGCAATGCTAACGCAGTTTTTGTTATTAAAATGAATGGGGCGCTTTCTACCAGTACTTATTCAAAAGTTATTTTAATAAATGGGGCGCAATCAAAAAATGTATATTGGAAAATTGAAGGCGCTGTTGGTATAAATAACTACTCTATTTTTAGAGGAACAATTGTTTGTCATAACGGAGCTTTAGGCGCATTAAACACAGGAGTTACCTTAGATGGGAGAGCGCTTACCACTACCGGTGCTTTAACAACTACAGCTCTAAGTGCAATCGCTCCTACCCTACCCTCTAACTGCGCAACTGTGGGCATCCAATCGTTTGATGGAACATATAATGTAGCAACAATTTACCCAAACCCATTTAGCTCATCTATTACTATAAATAATTTAACACAGATCGATAAAGCCGAATTAAGAATGTATAATGTTTTAGGAGCTGAAGTAATGAGTGCAAACATTACAAATCAATTAACTACGCTTGAAACAAGTAACCTTCCAGCGGGAGTTTATTTTTATAAAATAATTAGTAATAATAAAACAGTACAATCTGGCAGGTTGATAGCGCAATAATAAATAATTCAATTGTAAATAGATTTAACCATTTTAATGAAAAACGTTATGATTACAACAAAAAAATTAGGCATTTGGATGGATCACTCAACCGCCCATATAATGGAATATACAACAGAATCCATTCAAACAAAAACTATAACATCAAAATTTACACATGATGTAAAAGAACATAGTTTAGGTAAAAGTGAGCGATTAATGCATACAAAAGAGCAACATCAGCAATCAGAATATTTTAAGGAGTTGGGCAGTATCATAAAAAAACATGATGACGTAATTCTGTTTGGCCCTACTGATGCTAAATTCGAGTTACTAAATGTTTTAAGGGCAGATAATAGTTTCGGAAAAATAAAAATCGAAATCCAGTCGGCTGATAAAATGACAGATAACCAGCAGCATGCTTTTGTGAAAGAATATTTTTCGAAACAATAATTCTTCCTATCAGTAAATGATGTAATTCTTTCTATCAATTCTGTAATACATACTTTTTTAAACCTAAGCAACTTTGCTCAACTCCATTAGTTAAATATAAACAACTATAAATCTTAAAAAAAAATGACAAAAGAAACAAAATGGTCGATAGACCAAGCCCATAGCGAACTTGCTTTTAAAATAAGGCATTTAATGATTACTCACGTTAAAGGTGTGTTTAAAAATTTTGATGCAAATATTTATACAACCGATAAAGATTTTTCAACCGCTCAGATAGATTTATGGATAGAGGCTTCATCTATAACAACAGGAGAAGAAAAACGTGATGAACATTTAAAAGGAAGCGATTTTTTTGATGTAAAAAACCATAAACAAATAACATTTGTTTCGAGCACTATTGGAGAGGCAGATGAGGATGGAAACCACGAATTATGGGGAGAACTAACCATAAAAAAGATTACTAAAAACGTAAAATTAAACGTGCAATTTATGGGTGTTATAAATGACCCTTTTGGAAATGAAAAAGCGGGGTTTACACTTGCCGGTCAAATTAATAGGGCAGATTGGGGTCTTGTTTGGAACAAAACAATTGAAACAGGAGGTTTTATGATAAGCGAAGAAGTCGCTATTTCTTGCAAGGTAGAGTTGTATAATACAGACCAAAAAAACCTAACAATGAAATTAGAGCCTACTCCTAACGAAAAAGCAATTCTATAACTAACAAGTATTAATTTTTTGAAATGAAAAACCCAGATAAAACTAACTTAAAAAGCAAAACATCAACTTCTAATGCCGATAACACCAGTTTAGATAATGATGCAGATAAAAGTGGCACTGACACTAGCTCTGATAACACTAAGCACGATGACAAGGAAAAAAATAAAAATTCAAACAAGTTTGATAAACCTAAAAGAGAGCCAAATCCTGATAGAACAGGAATAGATATCAAATCAGATAAAACAAAAAAAGAAAACAACTAAAAATAATATAAAAAACCAAAACTTAATTATGAAAAAAATATTAGTAATGCCCCTATGCCTTATGCTTGCTTTCTCTTCATGTGTTTCTAAAAAGAAATTCCATAAAGAACAAAAAAGAGTAACTGTTTTACAAAGAGATAGTACAGATACGCATGCCAGTTTAAACGGTTGCAATTTTAAAGTGGCTGATTTGGAGAATGAAAAGCTAGAAATACAGAAAACTTTATCAACCCTTTCTACAACATCACAAAATGCAATAGAAAGCTCTAAAATGACAATTGCTGAACAAGCCAAGCGTTTAAAAGATTTACAAACGCTTATCCAATCACAAAAAGACATCCTAACCAAGCTTAAAAAAACAATGGCAGATGCTTTGGTGAATTTTAAGCCGGATGAATTAACTGTAGAACTAAAAGATGGTAGACTTTATGTGTCTCTTCAAGAAAAACTATTATTCAAATCAGGAAGTGCAGTAGTTGATCCAAAAGGAAAAGAGGCACTACAAACATTGGCTTCTGTTTTAAATACAACACAAGACATAAGTGTTATGATTGAAGGTCATACAGATAATGTGCCCGTAAGTGGCAAATATGAAGATAATTGGGCGTTAAGCGTTGCTCGTTCAACTTCTATTGTACGCATTTTAACCCTCGATTATAAAGTAGACCCACGTACTGTAGTTGCAGCAGGCAGGGCAGAATTTTACCCCGTAGCTGATAATGCAACTGTAGACGGAAAAGCACGAAATAGAAGAATTGAAATTATTTTATCACCAAACTTA
>DATHOW010000184.1:0-2974 GCA_035484495.1 Bacteroidia bacterium
TAGGATGCAAAATAAGAAGCGTTATCGCTATTGCACCAAGTACCGGAATTATTAGTGGTAGATGAAGAGTCGTACCTCGGGTACAAGCTAAAAATATAATTTTGAGCGATAGTTTGCACAGTATCCGTATTAGCCAAACTCCAAATTGGCACAATAGCCATATACTGAGGGCAAACGGTACAATTAGTAGCACGCATAATTGTATCTTTCCATAAATAAGCTTGTTGCGGAAAAGCAGCATTAACACCGCCTGTTAACGATGCAGGTTGAGATACTGTTATTTTTTTACCTGATGCCAGTATAAGACTTGCATTATTTTGAATTGGGTTTATAAAAAACTCTCCACCCGATTTTAAAGGCGCACTATTATACAGTTGAGTTGGCATGTTTTCTAAAAACATATCACTCTTTTTATAAATGTCTTTAAATTGTATAATTACATTACCCGTTACCGGTACGTGTGATGATGTAAGAAAAGCATTTGCCGGAATAGTAACCGATGTACCCTGTGGAGAAGTAAAACTGCCCCCCGTACCTGCATTAATAGTATAAACTTGCAGGGCAACACCCATATTTGGGAAAAAATCCCATATAGTATTATAACTGGCAGCAGCAGGTGTTGGTGGTGCTGTTTTGATATCTTTTTTACAAGATACAATTGAAATAACAATGGCGATAAAAAAAAGTTTGCTGATGGTTTTCATAAAGTTGGTTTAAGTTAATGATTGCTTATATACCCACTAATACGAGGAGTTTAATGCAAAGGTTGGGTAATTATTAAATAATTTTAATTTTGCCGAGCTTTTGAGTTTATGAAACAAATTTATTTAACGACATCATTTTTATTCTCGGCTTTATTTTCTTTCTCGCAAGACATCACACAAAAAATACGTGGTACGGTTGTAGAAAAAGAAACCCATTCAGAAATTGTTGGTGCTGTTGTATCCGTAATTAGCGGTACAAACAATACAGTTACCACTACCGATGCCAAAGGCGATTTTAGGTTAGAAGGTTTGCCCATTGGCCGACATGCCATTAAAATAACTTATGTGGGCTATCATGATGTTGTGTTACCTGCTGTTATGCTTAACTCGGGTAAAGAAACGATACTGACTATTGAGATGACCGAGGCCATTAATAAAATGGAAGATATTACGGTTACTGCCACTAAAAAAGGAGATGCTAACAATGATATGAGTAGTGTTAGTGCGCGCAACTTTTCGATGGAAGAAGCTAACCGTTATGCCGGTAGCCGTGGCGACCCTGCACGTATGGCAGCCAACTTAGCAGGTGCAAATAGTGCCGACGATTCGCGTAACGATATTATTATACGTGGTAACTCGCCAGCAGGGGTTTTGTGGCGTGTTGAGGGCATAAATATTCCTAACCCAAACCATTATGCAACACCGGGTACAACAGGTGGACCTGTAAGTATATTGAATAATAAAATTTTTGGTAACTCAGATTTTATGACGGGGGCTTTTCCGGCAGAGTACGGAAACACCAACGCAGGTGTGTTTGATATTAAATTACGAAACGGAAATAACGAACGACACGAAGCTACTGTACAAATTGGTGTACTGGGCATGGAGGTTGCTGCCGAAGGGCCGCTATCTAAAAAAAGTGGAGCTACATATATGTTCACCTATCGTTACTCTACCCTTAAATTGTTGGAAGGTTTGCATTTACCCATAGGCACATCGGCTGTGCCAAATTATCAGGATGCATCGTTTAAATTTAATTTTCCTACAAAAAGAGCGGGCAACTTTGCTTTGTTTGGCATTGGTGGTACAAGCGATGTTTTTGTACAACTTAGTACACTGCCCTACAACCAAGTTGAATTGTATGGCGATAACAACCGCGATCAGTATTTAAAAAGCAGCATGGGTGTGTTAGGTTTTACACACTCAAAATCTATCAACGAAAAAACCTTGATTAAAACAACCCTATCTGCTTACGGTCAACAAGTAACAGCAAAAGATAATATTTTTAAAAGAGATTCACTTATAGATAAAATAGATTGGATTACCCCAAAGCTACGCTCTAAAATTACATCAAATAAATATTCGTTAAACACTAACCTAACACATAAGTTTAATGCCAAGCTTACACTTAAAGCAGGTGTAATAGCCGAGTGTTTGGTATATCATTACAACGACAGCAATAAAATTGAAAGCATAAACCAATGGGATGTTAGAGAAAATTACGTGGGCAGCACTTTTTTAATACAACCCTTTGCGCAATTAAAATATAAACCTACCGAACAGCTTGCTATTAATGGCGGTTTGCATGGGCAATACTTAACTTTAAACGGAAGCTACGCGGTTGAACCACGTTTGGGTGCCCGTTGGAATTTTAAACCCACGCAATGCCTTAGTTTTGGTTACGGCATGCATAGTCAAATGCAACCCGATTATATTTACTACCACCAAACATTGGTTAATGGGCAGTATCAGCAGTTAGATAGAAACCTAGGCTTTACACGCGCACAACATTTTGTGTTGGGTTACGAAAAAAAAATAAAACAATCATCACGCATAATTATTGAAACCTACTACCAAATGTTGTACGATGTACCTGTAGATACATTTAAATCATCGTACTCGCAATTAAACCAAGGCACCACTTTTGACCCCACTTATCCAGGTAAACTAGCCAACAAAGGCACAGGTGCCAACTACGGAATTGAATTTACATTGGAGAAATATTTTGCTAAACAATTCTTCTTTTTATTTACAACTTCGTTGTACCAATCTAAATTTAAAGGCAGCGACGGTGTTTTGCGTAACACGGATTATAACGGAAACTACATTTTCAATTTATTAGCCGGTAAAGAATTTAAAATTGGCAGCACAGGTCGTAAAATATTTATACTATCGGGTAAAGTAACTTATTCAGGTGGTAAGCGTTACTCGTCTGCTGATATAGCTAAATCGGCAGCCATAGGAAGTATCGTAGCGATAGATTCGTTACG
>DATHOW010000185.1:0-3020 GCA_035484495.1 Bacteroidia bacterium
TTTAGCCATTGCCGAAGACGCTAATTTTAGCTATGCCGAGGTAAACCATTTAGGTACAATTACCAAGCGCGATGATTTACTAAAACTGCATATAGATAAAATTTTAAAACTGCCTTATGTGGATGTAAAAGCCATTAAAGCAAAAAAGTTTGTGGTGGCTTTAGATGCCATTAACTCAAGCGGTGGTTTTGCAGTACCCATGCTATTAAATGCTTTGGGTGTTACCGAAATTATAAAAATACATTGCGAACCCGATGGGCAATTTGCGCATAACCCTGAGCCACTGCCTGAAAATTTACGCGACTTATCTAAAGCGGTTTTAAAAGGTAAAGCGCATTTAGGCATATCGGTTGACCCGGATGTTGACCGCCTAGCTTTGGTTTGCGAAGATGGAGAAATGTTTGGCGAAGAGTACACCTTGGTTGCTTGTGCCGATTATGTGTTGCAACATCATAAAAAAGGCAACACGGTTTCTAACCTTTCATCTACTCGTGCATTGAGAGATGTTACCGAAAAAGCAGGAGGAAAATATGCGGCATCGGCTGTGGGCGAGGTAAATGTGGTTACGCTAATGAAAGAAAGTAAAGCCGTTATTGGCGGCGAAGGCAACGGTGGCATTATTTTACCCGAGTTGCATTATGGCCGCGATGCTTTAGTGGGCATTGCTTTGTTTTTAAGTCATTTGGCTAAGTTTGGTAAAACAACTTCGTTGTTGCGCAGCACGTACCCCGATTATCATATCTCTAAAAATAAAATAGAGCTTACACCCGAACTTGATGTAGATTTTATTTTAGATAAAATAAAAACAAAATATAATAAACAACCCATTAATGATGTTGATGGGGTAAAAATTGAATTTGATAAAGAGTGGGTACACTTGCGTAAATCAAACACCGAGCCTATTATTCGTATCTATTCAGAAAGTGCGAGCATGTCAACCGCTGAAAATTTAGCGAAGAAAATTATACAGGATATAAAAGAGGTCATTAAAGAAAGCCAGATGGCATAGGTTAATGATAAAAGAAATACATATACCCTCGTTTTTAAATCCGCAATCAATAAGCGATTTAACCAAGCAACTTAGCGAAGCCGAAAACGATGGTACTCGTTTTGTAATACTAAAAGGCAGCGAAACTATTTTTTGCAATGGCTTAGATTTAAAATGGGTTGCCAACAATGCAGGTGGCAATTACATGAATGAGATGCAGGAGTATGGTGCGTTTTTAAAAAAACTGCAAACGGGTTCTTTTATTTCTATAGCGGTTGTTACAGGTGCGGCGTCGGGTGGTGGCATGGGCATTGTTTGTGCCTGCGACCATGTTATAGCCGATGAGGCAAGCACCTTTGCCCTGCCCGAAGGTTTATTGGGTTTAATACCGGGCATGATAATGCCTGCTTTATTAAACCGTTTATCACCTCAGCGCATAAAAAAAATGGTGCTAACCGGTGCTAACTACACAAGTAAAATGGCTGCCGATTGGGGCATTGTTGATGATGTGGTTACAAAAACCACTTTACAAGATGCCCTTACAAAAGCCATTAGCAGCATGAAAAATTGCAAAAAAGACCCTGTGGGCGATGTAAAACAATTGCTTTACAACTCGCAAATAAATAAAGATGAACTGGCACAACTTGGCATGAACATTTTAGCTGCCAAATTAAATGAACCCGAAATTAGCGAGCGTTTAATTAACCTTGCTGAGTTTATGGAGGATTAGAAAATGGAAGTGCAAGGTTTTTTTTTCATTCTTCTTGGAATTGCACTATACTTTTTACCAACCATTATTGCTTGGAATAAATCATATATATTGGCCATATTTTTAATTAATATTTTAGTTGGCTGGACTATATTAGGTTGGATAATTTTACTAATTGTAGCTTTTATTAAAAGCCCACAAAAGCAAATATATTGGCACCACACGGTGCCTGCCGCAGATACTAAAACCAACTATGAGGATGTTTACGCTGCTATAGAAAAACTAAGTAATCTTCATAAAAATGGCATTATAACTGATGCCGAATTTGCTGAACAAAAACACAAATTATTGAATAAGTAAAATCTTTCGCATTTGTCATTTCGACCGCAGGGAGAAATCTGTATTTGCAAACAATCTAATCCCAAATACAGATTTCTCAGTCGTGCCTCCTTCGAAATGACAAGGGGGTATAAATAATGTTGATGTTTGTTATTTCAACCGCAGGATTACAAATCCTGCGGAGCGGGGTTATCAATTTTCATATAGTTCTTCCCAGTAAATAAGACGATTTTCAGGATTACTTTTTTCAAGTTCTATTCTAACCTTCATGCCTCTGCAATCATCTTTCTTTTCACACCAAAAACAAAAGGTGTGGGTTATTCTTGCAGAGCCGGAGTAATTTTTCCCTTCAAAGGTGTAAGTATAATTTAGACACTTCCCGTTTTTAAAGCAACTTTGTGTGCCAGTTATTACTCCATAAACAGTAGCTTTATCTGCCTCTATTTTCTTTACATCTGAACGGGATTTAAAATAACTATAGCTTAACACCCCAATCAAAAAAACCAACAAGAATAATAAACTGTATTTGTCTTTCTTTATTTCAACTACTTGTCTATTAACCCAATCTTTAAAAGGTGATTGTTTATTATTTTGAGAGTTTACCATCTTACAACAATAGTACTATTATACTTAAACACTTCCGCCCTTGTTAGTGTTCTTTCACCAACAAACAACTATTTATTTAGTTTACTGTCGCGCAAATAATAGTTATTTCCATCAATCGTGGCTTGTAAAATAGCCACGGTGCTTGCAGTATCAATAGCCGCTTGCGGAAAAGGGCCAATAACAAATGTAAAAGTCGTTACACCTGCTGTTCCAATAATATTATGGCTTTCGTAGCACGATGTTCCGGTATGAAGTTGAAGAAAAGAAACCGATAAAGAAGTCGAAGTTGAGCCACCTTGTGTTAATAATACTGTAATTGTATTATCCGGGTTAGAAGTTGCCTTGATAAAGCATTTGGCACCATTATTAAGCGCAGTA
>DATHOW010000186.1:0-3833 GCA_035484495.1 Bacteroidia bacterium
TTTGTTTTCTCCAATAAATCCGATAAAATATGGTAGGTTTTAGGGTTAAAATCATTAACCGCCATATCTACATATTTTTCTTTATTATTATGAATAATTTTACGTGTATGGGCGTTGCCTCCTACACAGTTTTCTTTTTCAAAAAGAACAAAATCAATGTTTTTTGCTTTTAAAAAGTATGCCAACGACAAACCCGAAACGCCCCCTCCAATAATTGCTATTTTCATTTTTTAATAGATATAGTAGTACGTAGTTACTTTTTTGCTCAGTGCTAACCTTTTATCTTTTTAAAAAAGATTGGGATAGCTAAATTAACCTATACGTTACTAATAACCAAATGGTTGGGTTTTTGCTTTATTTATTTTGAGACTATATTAGATACAGATTTAGTAAAAACATACCGCAAAGTACATTCATTTATGCCGCAAAGTACACGCTAAAAAATAGAGCCAAGTAATTTTGTAAAAGCAAATAAATGCTTTACAAAATGAGTACAAAAACCACATCTTTTTATTTAATGCATCGTAGCGAGCAATGTCGTTGGTTAAGAGAAAACCATCCTTTTGCTTTTTTATTACTAACCGTAATTGCTGAACGAATTAAATGGAACGAGAATTACAACAAATTAAATTTACAACTTATGCAATGTGTAATTGGTACTACTGAAATGCTTTGGAAGGGCTGTACACGGCGACAGTTGCGAACGGCCATCAAAACACTAGAATTGTGCAAGTTGATTGTAACAAAAGCGACCAACAAAGGTACAATTGTAACCCTTATAAATAGTGATATTATAACAATTCGCACAAGTAACAAAGACCAACAAACGACCAATGACCGACCAACAGAGGGTGAATTAACGACCACTAACTTAGAACATACTAGAAAGATAGAAGGGATAAACCTCCCTCTTTATTTTTCGGATAACGATGTTATACATGCATTGGCTATTGAGTTAAAGAAAACCGATGATAGCATTAAAAACTTAGCTACGGCATTTGTAAAACACTGCGGGTTTTTAAAAACCACCTACTCTAATAACGCAGCATTTGCCCTGCAACGCGATTTTAAAAATTATGTAGCACAACAGCAACAAACAAATAACAACCCTTATAAAGTGCCGCTAGATACTCCTTACAACAAATAAACATGGAAACACAAATAAACCTAAAACACAATGTAGAGTTAGAGCAACAAGTACTGGGGGCTTTGCTTTCGTATCCGCAAAGTTTGCAAAAAACAGCCGGCATGTTGCAAAGTGATTTGTTTTATAACCCTAACCACAAACAAATTTTGCAAGCCATAATGACTTTGCACAAACAAAACAAAGTGGTTGATGTTATAACGGTACTTAATGTTTTGAAAACCCAACAATCAACCCTAACGGCTTATGAGCTTAGTTGCTTAACCAACGAAACCAGTAACCCGCATGCTATAGAGGAGCATGTGTTATTGCTTAGTCAGTTTGCGTTGCGGCGCAGCAGCGAGTTTTTTGGCAACCAATTAATAAACGATGCCAACAACCCAAGTACAGACCCACTAGAGTTGGTAGAAAAACTGGAAAGCAAAGCCAAAGAAATTCAGCAGGGATATTTTACCGGCACCGCCACCCAAACCATTGGCGATTTAAACAGCTACTACATAAACGAGCTTGAAGAATTAAAGCTAAAAGGCATTAAACCCGGCATCCCTATTCAGTTTAAAAAGTTGCAGCAAATGTTTGGTGGCTGGAAAAAGGGCGACTTAATTGTTATAGCTGCTCGGCCTGCAATGGGTAAAACGGCCTTAGCCATGAAATTTGTTTTAGACGCCGCACAGCAAAATATACCCAGTGCATTTTTTTCGTTAGAGATGGCTAATAAGCAAATCATCAGCCGTTGGCAATCATTAGTAAGTGGCATAAACGGAGCCAAAATTTTAAATGCCGATTTATTGTTGAGTGAAATTGAGCACTTAAAAAACGCCTGCGCTTATTTTGAAACCCTCCCGCTTTATATTGAAGAAATGGCAGCACCCACCATGCAACAGGTAAAAAGCAAAGCACGCAGCTTAAAAATAAAACACGGCATACAATTTTTGGTGATAGATTATATGCAGCTAATGGTAGGCGATGATAAAAAGGGTTATAACCGCGAGGCAGAAATCAGCTACATATCTCGCTCGTTAAAAGCTTTGGCTAAAGAACTTGATTTGCCCATCATAGTTTTATCGCAACTTAGCCGCGATGTAGAAAAACGCGGAGGCAGTAAACGCCCCATGTTATCCGACCTACGAGAAAGTGGCGCAATAGAGCAAGATGCCGATGGGGTTATTTTTATTTATCGGGCATCGTACTACGACGAACCTTTTATACAAGATAACATCCCCTCAGAAGGCAAAGCCGAACTCATCATCGCTAAAAACCGCAACGGTGGTTTACTAAGTGCTTTGGTTGGTTGGGAGGCAAACAACACCAAGTTTTATGAGTTGTAAATTTTAGTATCTTTATAATATAAATGAAAAGAGTATTTTTTATATTGAGTTTACTAATAGTTTTTAACTCATTAGCACAAAGCAAATATTCTTTATCTCAAAAAAAATTTAAAAGACACTCGAGCAAACAAGATTTTTTTAAGAGTAACGCTCGTCTAAGTAGTAATGGCTATCAACAAATCCAGTCTAATCATGCAACGGGTATATTAGATAGTGTAACTTATTGGGGTTATGATAATAATACTAATTCGTGGACACATCCATATTACAAAACATTAGATTATGGTTACAATTCAAACCATAATGTAAATATTGACACTGCTCAGGGTTGGAATGGTAGTAAATGGCAAACTGACGGTGTAGAGAATAATAATTATGATGTCAATAACAATTTACTAAGTCACACCTATAGTGATTGGAATGGCACTTCTTTTTTTGTTTATTATGCAGAAATCTATACGTATAACGCTAATAATGAAAGCACATCTTTTATACAGCAAATATGGAAAAATAATGCTTTAACAAATGATATTAAAGCAAATTACAGTTACGATAGCAATCACCATTTAACATCAGTGCTTTATCAATATTGGGATACAGCTAATGCTTGGGTTAATACAAATTCAATTACATACGCTTATACAGGTAATAATATTACATATACATTATATAATTTTTTTACCACCGTAGATTCTTCTCAACAAACAAATTTTACCTATAATGCAAACAATCAAATTACGAGTTTTGTTACTCAGGGATGGAATTCAATTACACATATATTAGAAAACAGTGAAAAAGAAATTTTTACGTATGATGTCAATGGTAATTTACTAAGCCATTTATATTTGGGTTGGAACGGCACAATGTATCTAAACGAAGGGCAGGAATTATATACGTACGATACTAATAATAATTTATTAAGTGGGCTTTACCAAGCCTGGAATAGAGGCACTTGGGTAAATGAACTAGGGGATGTATTGACTTATGATGCTAATAATAATATGTTAAGCAATATAAGTACAGACTATAACTATAATAACACAAATCAAATAGAACAAAACGGCACACGTTATTATTACAAAAATCAATTGCCAATAGCTAATAACCTAGTAAGCATGTATCCTAACCCAAGCAACGGTATTTTTGTTGTTGAAACAAATGCAAGTGTAACACAAAACATACAGGTTTATGATATAAATGGGAGAACGGTTTTTAATCAACAAATATCGGGCATCTCGAACCCTTTTATAGATATAAATAGTACCACAATAGATTTAAATAGTTTATCTAGCGGTGTTTACAACATTAGCTTTACAAGCAGTGTTAGCGTTATAAATAAACGTTTGGTTATTGTTAGGTAG
>DATHOW010000187.1:0-46950 GCA_035484495.1 Bacteroidia bacterium
GCTTTAAATAAATTATTTGAAGAGTTGCTAGCTTTACGCAACCAAGTAGCCCTAAATGCAGGCTTCAAAAACTTTAGAGACTATAAGTTTAAAGAACTTGGTAGGTTTGATTATAATATAAATGACTGCAAAAGTTTTCACACAAGCATTAAAAAATATTTTGTCCCGCTAAGCAAGGCTATCGATGAGCAACGCAAAAACGAACTAAAAGTAAGCTCGTATCGCCCTTGGGATAGCGAAGTAGATACAGGGAACAATAAACCCCTACATCCTTTTGAAACAGCAGATGAATTATTAAAAAAATCAATAGAATGTTTTAACGTAACGGATAAGTATTTTGGCGAGTGCTTAACCACCATGCAAGAAATGAAGCACTTGGATTTAGCTTCTCGTAAAGGCAAAGCACCGGGCGGATATAATTATCCTTTATACGAAAGCGGAGTACCATTTATTTTTATGAATGCAGTTGGTTTGCAGCGCGATGTGGTAACCATGGTACACGAAGGAGGTCACGCGGTACACGCTTTTCTAACTAAAGACTATAAGATAAACGAGTTTAAATCTGTTCCATCAGAGGTAGCTGAATTAGCATCTATGAGCATGGAATTAATCTCCATGAAACGCTGGGATGTTTTTTATAAAGATGCGCAAGCTTTAAATCGTGCTAAAAAAGAACAGCTTGAAAAAATCATTAAAACCCTTTGTTGGATTGCCTGTGTTGATGCCTATCAACAAAAACTATACGAAAACCCAAAACAATCAACCGAAGAGCGTTACAAACTTTGGGTTGAAACTTATAACGAGTATGAAAGCGGTGTACTTGACTATAATGGCTTAGAAGATAATGTAAAACGCATGTGGCACGCTCAGTTACACATTTTTGAAGTGCCTTTTTATTATATAGAATATGGCTTTGCGCAACTGGGTGCTTTGGCTGTTTGGAAAAACTTTATGCAAAATGCACCACAAGCCATTCAGCAGTATAAAGATGCTTTGTCGTTGGGTTACACGGTGTCCATCCCAGATGTATATAAGGCTGCCGGCATTAAATTCGATTTTTCAGATAGTTATATCTCTTCTGTAGCAGATTTTGTGTGGAAAGAGTTGGAAAGCCTGAAATAGCGGGGTTGTTAAACAATCAAAAACCCAAAAATAAAAATTTGGCACAGTATTCGTAAATAGTATTTTTGTACGTCTTTAAAAAACAAATAAATATGAATAAGTTTTTCTTTACAATTATAGGTTCGGCAAGTGTTTTTCAAATAGCAAACGCACAAAGCTTGTCAGATGCCATTACAAAAACCGAAAACGAACGTTTTGACCTAGCGGGCTCAGAATTTAGACAGCTTATAAACAAAGAAGCAACCAGGGGAGATAATTATTTTTATTACGGCGAAAATTTTTATAAAAATAATAAGCCGGATTCTGCACTTATCATGTACAAAAAAGGATCTGATGTACAACCAACTAATGGGTTAAACCTTGTTGGTATTGGTAAAGTACTTTTGTTACAAAACAAGGTTGCTGATGCTAATTCAAATCTTTTTAAAGCAAAAACCTTAGCCGGAAAAAACGCAAGTGTACTTGTTGAACTTGCAGATGCTTATATTAATGCTCCGGAGGCATCTAGAAACTCAACACAAGCAATTGCGCTTTTAGATGAGGCTTTAAAATACGACTCTAAAAATGCAGAAGCACATATTTTAAAAGGTGATGCTTTGTTAGACTTACACCCAACCGAAGGTGGCCAGGCTATTAAAGAATACGAAGAGGCACAAAAACTAAACCCAAAATCGCCTAAAGCAGTTCTGCGTCAAGGCAAATTGTGGTCTCGCTCTCGTAACTATCAACTGGCTTTAGATAAATATAAAGAAGCTATTAAAATTGACCCAACTTTTGCTCCGGCTTATGTGGAAATAGCAGAACTATATCACAGAGCAAATCAAGATAATAACGCATTAGACGCGATTAAAAAATATTTAGAGTTAAATGGTAACAATGTTTATGCACAAGGACGCTATGCTTCATTTCTTTTTGAAAGCAAACAGTATGCAGATGCTGCAAAACAGATAGAAGGCGTTCAGGCAAAAGACACTAGTGATGCTTATTTGTATCGTTTACTTGGTTATTCGTATGACGAAATGGGTAACAAAACCGATACCGCAGCGTTTACTAAAGGGTACAAAGCCATTAATAAATTCTTTCAAAAAACAGCAGATAAAAACTTTAAATACATAGCTGAGGACTACAAACACAAAGGTTCTTTACTTTCTAAAACAGGTAAAGATTCTTTAGGTGTTGTTGAGTTGCAAAAAGCCATTGATTTAGACCCTATAAAAAACTGTGAGTTATATGGCGAGATTGGTAAAATTTGGATGAAAGCAAAAAAATACGACAAAGCCATTGTTGCTTACGAAAAACTGCCGGGTTGTGGTAAAAACCTTACCGGTCAAAATTATTATGACCTTGGACGAGCTTATTATTATGGCCCAAAAGATTTTATTAAATCAGACACCGCTTTTTCTAAACTGATACAATCAAGTCCGGCATATCCATTGGGTTATTTTTGGAGGGGAAAAGCTAATGTGCAATTAGACGCTAAAAACGAAAAATGGCTAGCAAAACCTTATTACGAAAAAGGACTTGAACTTGTAAAACCCGAAGAGCGTGCCGCTAACAAAGCTAATGTTATAGAGGCTTGCAGTTATTTAGGGTACTATTATGTAAAACTAAAAGATAACGAAAAAGCAAAACCTTATTGGACAATTGTAAAAGAGCTTGACCCCAATAACGAAAAAGCTACCGCATTTTTTAAGAGCCTAGGGGGTAAGTAATTTTATCCCGCCCAGCTATCTCTATCTAAACTGCGATATTGTATAGCCTCGGCAATGTGATTGGGTAGAATGTTTGCGGCTGCATCTAAATCGGCAATAGTTCGGCTCACTTTTAGTATTCTATCATAAGCGCGTGCGGATAAGCCTAGGCGCTCCATGGCGTTTTTTAAAAGTGTTTTGCAGGCATCATCTAAATCACAATGTGTTTGTAACAATTTAGTTGTCATTTGTGCATTACAATACACCCCTTCGTTTTTTTCAAAACGTTTTTTCTGTATTTCTCTTGCTGCAATAACACGGGCTCTTATTTCAGCACTTTTTTCGGCATTTCTCTGTTTGCTAAGCTCCCCAAAAGGCACAGGCGTAACCTCAATGTGTATGTCAATTCTGTCTAATAACGGACCAGATACTTTGTTGAGGTATTTTTGTACCACGCCTGGTGCGCAAACACAATCTTTTTCCGGATGATTGTAAAAACCACACGGACAGGGGTTCATAGATGCCACCAGCATAAAACTTGCCGGATACTCAACTGAAAACTTGGCGCGTGAAATGGTAACACTTCTATCTTCCATGGGTTGGCGCATCACCTCTAAAACTGTACGTTTAAACTCAGGCAACTCATCTAAAAACAAAACACCATTATGTGCTAACGAAATTTCTCCGGGTTGTGGGTTAATTCCGCCACCAACAAGGGCTACGTCAGAAATTGTATGATGCGGATTTCTAAAAGGGCGTTGCACAATAAGCCCACCACCCTTGCCTAGTCTGCCCGTTACGCTGTGTATCTTGGTCGTTTCAAGCGCTTCGTTTAATGTTAGTGGAGGTAAAACCGAGGGTAATCTTTTAGAAAGCATTGTTTTTCCAGCACCCGGAGGACCAATTAACAAAACATTATGTCCGCCCGAAGCGGCAATTTCAAAAGCACGTTTAATGTTTTCCTGCCCTTTTACGTCCGAAAAATCAGGCACATCAAGCGTTTCATCGGGATGGAAAAACTTTTCGGCATTAAAATGTAGTTTTTCTATAGCAGAATTATCACCATTAAAAAACCCGATTACATCTTTAATGTGGCTAGCGGCATAAACATCTAAACCCTCAACCACCGAGGCTTCAGCAGCATTTTCAGTTGGCACAATAATGCCTTTAAACCCCTCTTCTTTAGCTTTTATGGCAATTGGTAACACACCTTTTATAGGCCTAATAAAACCGTCAAGGGCTAATTCCCCCATAATTATATATTGTTCCAGCACATCGGTTTTTATTTGTTCAGATGCAGCAAGAATGCCCATAGCCAAGGTTAAATCGTATGATGAGCCTTCTTTTTTAATATCGGCGGGCGCCATATTAATGGTAATTTGTTTCCCCGGAATTTTATATCCGTTATTTTTTAAAGCAGAATCAATGCGCTGATGGCTCTCTTTAACAGCATTATCGGGCAAACCAACCAAATAAAAGTTTACCCCGGGCACAATGTTTACTTCAACCGTAATTTTGGTAGCCAGTATACCATAAACAGCACAACCATACACTTTTACCAGCATAATTTTAGTATTAAGAAATATTTTTTACTTTTAACGGATATAAATTTAGCAAAGTTATTTGGGAAGATTTATATTGATAATTAAAATTAAATATCATGCAGAAAATAATTACACTTTTAGCCCTTACTTTTTCACTTAATCTTTTAGCACAAGAAACCCAAAAAGTAGATTTAAACTGCTATAATAAGTGGGCACAAAAATTTGATGAGCGAGGCGCAGAAGATGTTGCTGATGGAACTTATACGGATGTAATTATAACTTTTAGAAATGGAGCCAATGCAGAATGTTTCCAGGGTAAAGCGGTTGTAAAAGAGCATAAGGTGGAAACATTTTATATTATGTTAGATGACGGAACTTACGATGCTATACAACGTATTTGGAAAAATGATGTGAAAGACGTTAATGTTTCTAACGGGATTAGTAAAACACTAATTACCAAAGATAATCAGTTGGTAAACATTATTTGGCCTAAAAAAATAAAAGCTAAAAAAGCAGGGTTTAAAAAAGCTCCTGAGCCTACAGACGATTAAGCCATGCCCGAAAAGAATAAACGGGTTTTGTGTAACGACTTAGGGTTGATTGATTACAAAATCTGTTGGGATTATCAAGAAGAACTACAACAAAAAATTGTTGCGCAAAAAACGATTAATCGTTCTTTGCCCGAAGCGGAGCAACAAATAACCAATAATTATCTTTTGTTTGTAGAGCATCCACACGTTTATACGCTTGGTAAAAGCGGCGATGAAAATAATTTATTGATATCAACTGAGTTTTTAAAAAGCATAAACGCAACTTATTATAAAATAAACCGTGGCGGAGATATAACCTATCATGGGCCGGGTCAGCTGGTTGCTTATCCTATTTTAGATTTAGAAAACTTCTTTACCGATATACATAAATATTTACGCTTGCTGGAAGAGGTTATTATTAAAATAATGGCAGATTATAATCTTTTGGCAGGCCGCAACAGTGGAGAAACAGGTGTATGGTTGGATGCTGATACAAAAAAAGCGCGTAAAATTTGCGCTATTGGTGTGCATTGCAGCAGGTGGGTTACCAAACATGGCTTAGCTTTTAATGTAAATGCTGATATGAGTTATTTTCAGCACATTGTGCCTTGTGGGATTACTGATAAAGCAGTTACCTCACTTGAAAAAGAATTAGGCAGAAAAGTCGACATGGAAGAAATAAAACAAAATTTTAAAAAATATTTTGTTGAGGTTTTTGAATGTGAGTTAGGTTCTTTTTAATCTATTCCTTAGATAAGTGAGAGGCGATAGCCAATTTAATTTCCCCATAACTATATTCGGTACCCAATAATTGTTTGATCGGATTTACCAAAAAAGTATTTAATTGTTTGGCGGCAGCAACAATTTCCTCCATTCTTTTGTCAGATACGATACTGCTTACATCAATCTCGCCCTTAGCGGCGTAGTATGCTAAATGCCCTTCAACAGTACCGCTTGTTATTTTTCGTATACCCGCAATTTCCGGAATGGTTTTGCCCTGCGTAAACAAAACAAAAGTTTCTTTCTTAGTGTCTGTCTTTTCCTTTTTAATAACACTCTTTTTTTCTTTCAGATTTTTTAAGGGTTTTTTCTTTTCCGGTTTTTCTTCTTCGTAATAAACAACCTCTTTGTTCTCTGTTTCAGGTTTTGCATGTGCTTGTTTTATTTGTTCAATTCTTGTTCGGTCGTTTAGTATAATAGCCAAATCTTCTCGGGTAAATTCGGTATTATTTAAAAAAGCGTTTACTAATAATTCTGCTTTGCTAATGAGTTTTGCTTGTTCATAAAACTGAGTTTCCAATTCAAGCAATTCATTAAAATAAGTTTTAATCTTTTTTTCTACTTTTATTTTTTCAATCTGCTGAAATATGGTTTTGGAGTTTGTTTTAAAAAAAGGCAAGAAGTACGCTGAGGCCGAAAGCACACGCCCCTTAAGGGTTTCTAAATAATTAGTTTCTTTTCCATCAATAATATTTGCTACCTGATATAAAAACTTATCGGCATGTGGTTTTATGGTATCCAGTTCTTTTTTTAATTCAGCGGCCCACTTGTAATATTTTTGCTTAGCCGATTTTTTTTCGTCTTTACTATAACCCTCAACATGTTCTTTTACATGGTAAGCAAGCACACCAAAATCAAAACATTGCAGTAAATAATTCTTTAAAAAAACAAGCCCCTCTCTTTTAATTAAATCATTCAGGTTTTCCTGTTCTTCTTTTGTCTTCCCAAATTCAACAACCTTCGCGTCTTGTGTAATGCCATTGTATCGTATGGCTGAGGTTAAAACCAAGCCTTGTAGCGAACGCAAACGAGAAAGAGCCACATAAGCCTGTCCGGGTGCAAAGGCAGCTCCAATGTCTACTATAGCTTTATCAAACGTTAAACCCTGACTTTTATGTACTGTTATTGCCCAGGCAAGCTTAACGGGATATTGTGTAAACGTACCAATGGTTTGCTCCTCAATTTCGTTGGTAGTTTCGTTCAGCTTAAATTTTATATTTTCCCAGGTATATTTTTCAAGAAATAATTTTGTGCCATCTTCAAACTGCACTTCAATATCATCTGCATCTATAAATGAAACGACCCCAATTTTCCCATTAAAAAAACGTTGCGCACCCGTTGCATCGTTTTTTACAAACATAATTTGAGCGCCTTTTTTTAACTCTAGTGTTTTTTCTATAGGATAAGCGTATTCGCTAAAATCGTTTTCTAATTCTGCTTCAAAAAAGAACGATTTGTTTTTCAGTTCCTGTAAAAAAGTTTTATTTAACTCAAGCGCCTTGTAGTTGTGTGTAGTTAGTGTGATGTAGTTTTCATCTGCCTTTGGCTTAAAATCGGGCTTATAGTAATTATTTAATAGCTCAATATCGCCTTGGGTAATTTGGTTATGGCGTAAATTATTTAATAGAGATATAAAAGTATCATCTGCCTGGCGGTATATTTTATCCAACTCAATATAAACAGGTTTTTCTTTTTGAAGCACCTGCGAATCGAAAAAATAAATGCTTTTATAGTGTGGCTTTAAAAACTCCCACTCTTCGTTTTTTATAACCGGCGGAAGCTGCAATAAATCGCCAATAAATAAAACCTGCACACCCCCAAACACACTGTTTTTTCTGCGTATATGGCGCAACACCATATCAATGGCATCTAACAAATCGGCACGCAACATACTTACTTCGTCTACAATTAAAAGCTCTAACTCACGTAATAATTTACGCTTGCTTTCGTGCATTTGTAAATTCTTGATGATTGAAATAGGGCCGTTTATTTTTAAACTTAATTGTTGTGTAGTGGTGGTTTGATTAACCGGAACGTAAGCCCCAAAAGGCAATTGAAACAAGGAGTGTATGGTTACTCCGCCCGCATTAATAGCAGCAATGCCCGTAGGCGCAACAATAATAGATTTTTTGTGGGTGTGCTTAACAATATGCTTTAAAAAAGTTGTTTTGCCGGTACCAGCTTTGCCTGTAAGAAAAATATTTTTCTGCGTGTGGTTAATAAACTTAGAAGCCAGTAAAGCAATCTCACTTTGTTTGGTAGTAGCAGAAATCATCCCTCAAAATTAAATACAACAGCGCAAAAAAATGAAATTGTTTACCAGTTTGTTTAAACATATTGTAATTTCGGGTACTCAATAAGTTTTTTAATTTTGTAACATGAAGGCAGAAGATTTAATCCATCAGGTTGAAGATGTTGCGGTGGCGGTAGTTCCTGAAAACATTGAAGACCAAAATGGCTGGATGGTCTATTTAGTAAACCTAAAAAACAATTCGTTAGAAAACGTAATTGTAAGTTCTAAGGGTTATGGCGAAATTGATAACCGAAATTTAAAAACATCTACCCTGCGTCATTTTATTGAAAAGGTAGAACCACACACCTTCTCTAAAATAGAACCCATTATGGAAGATGTTTTTGGTTTGGCAAACGAATATTGGGTTAGCTTTTACATTAACAAAACCATTTACGATAAAAAATTTGTGTTTTTACCCGAAAGCATACAGGAAAATAATTTTGTAACCATTCCCTTTTTAAACAAAAAAGGAGTAATGATTAAATAGCATGCCGCAAGCAGAAATTAACAATATACTGTTTTTAGATATAGAGACTGTACCCCTTGTGTACGATTACAAGCAATTAAACGAGCCTTTTAAAAAACTTTGGGATTTAAAGTGGCAGTATAATAAAGAAATTACAGCCGAACAACAATATGCCAAAGCAGGCATTTATGCTGAGTTTGCCAAAGTGGTTTGTATATGTGTTGGGTATTTTAATGGAAAAGAATTTCGTATAAAATCTTTTTATGGCGAAGATGAAAAAATATTGCTTGAAGACTTTAAACTAACTTTAGAAAGACATTTTTCTAACTACGCTTTGTGTGCGCACAATGGTAAAGAGTTTGATTTTCCATTCATGTGCCGAAGAATGCTTGTTAACGGAATAAGCTTACCGGAAGTTTTGCAAATACAAGGCAAAAAACCCTGGGAAATAACCCACCTTGATACAATGGAGTTATGGAAGTTTGGTGATTATAAAAGTTACACATCACTACAATTATTAGCTGCCATATTTAATATACCAACCCCTAAGGATGACATTGATGGTAGTCAGGTTGCTAAGGTTTATTACGAGGAAAAAAATTTAGAAAGAATTAAAACCTATTGCGCTAAAGATGTTGTAACCGTAGCCCGCTTACTGCAAAAAATGAGAGGTGAACAAGCCTTGCGCGACGAACAAGTTGTACTAACAAATTAATTTATGCAAAAAAGTGTAGCCGTTATTGGTAGTGGTAGTTGGGCAACAGCTCTGGTAAAATTATTATCAAATAATTTGCAAGAGGTTAACTGGTTTATGCGCAGCGAAGATGATTGTAAATATGTTGTGCAAAACCTGCACAACCCGCGCTACTTAAGTTCGGTACAGTTTAACGAAAACAAACTGAAACTTTTTTCGGATGTTGAGGCTTGCATAAAAAATGCAGACATTATTGTGTTAGCTGTTCCATCAGCCTTTTGCCACGATACCATAAAAGATTTACCTAAAGAATTACTTGCAAACAAAATTATTTTCTCAGCCATAAAAGGCATCATTCCACAATATAATTTAATAGTTGGTGAGTATTTAAACAAAGCATTTGAAGTGCCATTTAAACAAATTGGCGTTATTGCAGGCCCTTGTCACGCAGAAGAAGTGGCGCTTGAAAAACTATCTTACCTAACCCTTGCTTGTACTGATATAAATAATGCTGAAACTTTAGCTGCAATGCTCCGTTGTCGTTATATGAAAGTTACCTGTAGTGATGATATCTATGGTACCGAATACTCGGCTGTTTTAAAAAACGTGGTTGCCATTGCAGGTGGCGTTTGCCATGGTTTGGGTTATGGCGATAATTTTTTATCGGTCTTGGTTTCTAACGCTATACAGGAAATAGAGCGATTTGTAAAAGCGGTTCATCCAATTGATAGAGATATAAAAGCGTCAGCTTACTTGGGCGATTTATTAGTTACTGCTTATTCTCAATTTAGTCGTAACCGTATGTTTGGTGCTATGCTTGGCAAGGGCTATTCGGTTAAAATGGCACAATTAGAAATGAACATGATTGCCGAAGGATATTTTGCCGTTAAATGCGTTCACCAAATAAATAAAACCTATAATGTGGATATGCCTATAACACAAGCGGTATATAATATTTGCTACGAAAACATTTCTCCGGTAGTAGAAATGAAATTACTAGCCGACAAACTTTCTTAACTAATCAATAGTAGCACTTAAACCTTTTTGTAAAAGTGTTTCGCACATAGGTTTTAAACCCGTAAAGCTTCCTTTTTTAATTCCGCATTTACCATTGTTGTGTACTATATGAGCACATTGCTCTGCTTGCAAAGGGTTGTGACTACAAACATCTATTAATGTTTCAATTACAAAATCAAATGTGTTTACATCATCGTTATGCAGTATCAAATCACGAACTTGTTCGGTTTGTTTTTTAGCAATGGGTTTTTCAAGAACTTCAGTATCCATTTCAATAAGTTTTGTGCGAAGATACAACCTCCAATTAATTTGCAATGTAATCAAACACTAAGTTCAGGCTTTGTAAAGCAAAAATCAAGATTTAATTATTAATAAAAACCATTAGTCTGTTTTATACGACGGTTTATCGAAAAAAACTATTTTGCCATGTTTTTTTCTACATATGTTAATAAAATTCAATAAATTTGGGTAAGATCAAAATTAAGTGTACCAAGTTATGGTTAAAAGCTATCCTTTAATAATTACAAAAAGTAAGAGAATGGTTTCTGTCATTTTTGTGCTTTTCTCGTTTATTATTTTTAGTGCAGACATTAAAGCGCAGTGTACAAACGGCACACAAAGTCCTGGGAGCGCTCAGCTTATTCCTACAACCGGGGCGACTTTTACTGTTGCTACCAATACTACTGATTATTTTCTTTGTACAGTTTTAAGTGGTCAAAAGTATTTAGTTTATTCAAGCAATAATTCAGATGCTGTTACGGTTTGGGGAACATCTAACGGTGCAGGTAGTTTAGGTTTTGATGCCGGTGTTTTAGGTTATGTAGCTACGGCTGCTACAACAGGTACATCTATGTGGGTTGACCTTAATAAAGGTGGAGTTTGTGGTGGTATGGCGAGGGCAAGAACAGCATCTGTTGAGCTTTTACCATATAATGTAACCCTGCCTGCCGGCACAAACTGTACAGGCACTACAATTACAATTACGGGTAATGCATTATCATTAGTTAGTCAGGTAAATTTTACGGGTGGTGTAAGTTCTGTACCCACTTCGGTAACAGCAACCTCCTTTAATGTAGTTATACCATCTGGCGCTACAACAGGACCTATTACATTAATAACTAATGATGGGACACAAACATATACAAATCCGGCTACCGCAAGCTCTATAACTATTGCTACCGCACCAACCATAACCAGTTACTCTCCTGTTTTTGGTGCGGCGGGAACTGTTGTTACTGTTATTGGTACTGGTTTTACGGGTGCTACTAACGTGCAGGTTAATGGTACTACGGCTACGGGTGTTGTTGTTAGTAGTACACAAATTACACTAACTGTGGCAGCGGGCACCACAACAGGGAATATTACTTTTACAAGTGCATCTTGCGGAACAATGACCGTTGGTGTATTTACAATGCTTGCTAATTATTATTATAAAGGTGCCGGGGCACTTACTACGCTTGCAAATTGGGGTACCAATACCGATGGATCAGGAAGTGCTCCGGCAAATTTTACGACTAATGCGCAGCAATTTAATATACGAAATACAGCTGCTGTAACATTGGGCGCAGCTTGGACAGTATCAGGTACCGGGGCTGGAGTTATTGTGGGCGATGGAGTATCGGTCTGCAATTTTACCATTCCGGCGGCATCTGCATTAACAGGCTCTATTTTAAATGTAAATGCCAATGCTACACTTACTTTACAAAACAACACGCTGCCTATTTTAACAGCTTGTGTATATGACCCCGCCAGTACGGTAGATTTTGCTAATTCAACTAGTACTACTATTCCTTTAACAAATAGCTATACTAACTCGGCTGTTTATGGTAATTTAACTATTTCGGGTACAGGAACCACTTATTCCTTTATAGGTGCAGTAGGTGGAGGGACAACATATACGGTTAGTGGAACGCTAAATATAAGCACTTCTAAAACAGTAGTTATGTTTGGCGGTGTTACAGGAGCTAACTCATATAGTTTAACGGTTGGAAATTATACACAAAGTAATGGAACAGTTGATGGAGGCCCTAAGAACTCTACAGACCCCGGGGGCAATGTCCCTGCGATTGATGCTTATGTTTATGTAACTGGAACTTTCAATAAAACAGGAGGCACCTTAACAGATGCTTCGCCAAATAACATATCTCAATTTATTTTTAATGGCGGTGGCGCACAAAATTTTTCTTTAGCACCAAGCACCGCTGGAACTAATTCGTATTGGACATATCGGGTTTCTAATAATACAACAGTTAACTTAAACACCAATTTAGACCTTGATGGTGGCTTTAGTGGTGGCACACAAAATTTTTTAACCATTGATGCGGGTTCAACGTTTAATTCAGGCACTAATTTAATTTCTACAAATAATGCTGCTAATAGAACAGTTGTGTTGGTTAACGGCACATTACAAACAGCTAATACAACAGGTCTTTATGGCGGTGCAGCCACTACTATAACAAATGCAACAGCTATTGTACTAACACTTGGAGCTGCTTCGACTATTGAATATAATTCTGGTTCTGCACAAGTGGTTTCAGCGTTAGCAACATATGCTAATGTTACCATAACTAATAATTCGGTAAAAACAGCGGCGGGTGTTTGTACTATGTCGGGGGTGTTGACAATAAACTCAACAGCCACCCTTGCAGGTAATACTTTTACCCATAACCTAGCAGGTAATTTGGTTAATAATGGCACATTTACCTGCAATACAAGTACCATGAATTTTAATGGTACATTGGCACAGACCATAGGTGGTACATCAGCTAGTACGTTTTATAACCTTACCATAAACAATGCCGCAGGAGTTACTTTAGCTAAACCAACTACCATTTTGGGAACAGGTACAGTAGGTACTAGTGGTACACTTGCTTTAACAACAGGGTTACTAAATACAGATGCCACCAATCTTTTAATTATGGGTGATGCATCAACAACACCTGCTTTGACCTCTGCGTCTACCAGTTATGTAAACGGCCCCATGCAATATCAAAAAGCAAGTGCTAGCACTTCGACATTAAATTTTCCGATTGGAACAAGTCCGGACTGCAGACCGTTTGTGCTTACGGTAAACCACACATCGGCCCTACAATATAACTACACTGCACAGTTATATAATGCTGATCCTTGGGCGGCTTTTAGCAGTGTGCCTACTGATATGCCTGCTACGGTTGATACAATTTCCGGGGTGCATTATTGGAAGATTGACCGTGTAGACAATTCAACTGGACTTCCATCATCATCAGCAAATTTAGGATATAGTGCAGGTGTTTACCCACTTATTAAGCTTTATTTTGGTACTAACGATCAGGTTTATCAAGGAGCTAACTTGACCATAGTGAAAAACACATCGGCCACACCTGCAACCTGGATTGATATAGGAGCCACTTGTGCAATTGGTAATTTTAATACCGGACAGGTTGGATTTGTAACCTCAACTACATCGGGCACACCGTTTAATTCATTTTCATCGTTTAGTTTAGGAAGTAAAAAAACAGGTTGGGACCCTTTGCCAATAAGTCTGCTTAATTTTAGTGCTATACCAAATGGAGACAAGGTAGATTTGAAATGGGAAACCATTACCGAAACTAACAATGCTTATTTTACTGTTGAGAAAAGTAAAGATGGTGTAAACTTTACCAAACTAATTGATTTACCCGGCGCGGGAAATAGCACTAGTTATAAAGAATACGTAGAGACAGATTATCAGCCGTACATGGGCACATCTTATTATCGTTTAAAACAAACAGATAAAAACGGTGCTTATAACTACTTTAATATGGTGCCGGTTACTTTTACCGCAGCAGGACAACAAAGTATAGTTTTGTTTCCGAATCCGGTGACGGAAAACACTAGTGATTTAACAGTTAAGGTGGTTGGTTATCAAAGTCAGGAAGTATTAGTTGTTTTAAGAGATGTGCAGGGTAAAGAATATTTATCGAAAGTGTTGTTAAGTGAAGATGATAACCATGTGTTTATTGTTGATGGAACAAAATCGTTGCCCGCCGGTAGCTATATTGTAACAGCATCTTCTAATAATAAAATATACAATTATAAACTTATTGTAAAATAGGTTTTATGGTTTGTAGATTTTTTCTGATAAAACATTTTAAGACGTAGGTAAAAAGATAAGTACAATTTGTACTTATCTTTGCCTTATGCAAAATAAAAAAATATGGCGTGGTAATCCAACCCTGCAAGAGTTTGATTGGATGATGCACACAGGCAACATAGGCGCTGTGTTAGATATAAAGTTTCAGGAGTTAGGCGATGATTATTTAATTGCTACCATGCCGGTAGATGAACGCACAAAGCAACCATTCGGTATTTTGCATGGTGGAGCTTCGGTTGTGTTAGCCGAAACTTTGGGTAGTGTGGCCTCTTTACTTTGTGTTGACAGAGAAAATTTTATTGGAGTTGGTTTAGAAATAAATGCCAACCATATAAAAGCTGTTGCATCGGGTAGGGTAAAAGGCATTTGTAAACCTTTGCACATTGGTGGTAGAACCCATGTGTGGGATATAAAAATTTACAACAGCCACGAGGAATTAGTTTGTGTAAGCAGATTTACTTGCGCAGTTGTAGCAAAAAAACTGCCAATTAATCAGTAAACTTACTCGTGTAAAAATAAAGCTCTTAATTCCTGAGCTTCGTGCGGCTTCATTTTACCGGCTAGTATTAAAGCTAATTGTTTACGGCGTAAAGCCCCTTCAAATCGAGATTTTTCTTCTTCTGTTTCCGGAATTAACTCAGGTACAGGTAATGGAGAACCATTTTGGTCTATCGCTACAAAAGTATATATAGCTTCATTACATCTGCGTCTTTTTCCGGTAACCAAATCTTCAACAAACACATCAATAAAAACCTCCATGCTTGAGTTAAATGCGCGAGACACCTTTGCCTCTAAAGTTACCACGCTGCCTAATTTTATTGGCTCTTTAAAAGATACGTTGTTAACCGTAGCAGTTACCACCACGCGGTTAGAATGGCGTTGTGCAGCAATAGCCGCCGCAGTATCCATCCACTCTAATAACCTACCGCCAAAAAAATTTCCTAAGGCGTTTGTATCGTTAGGTAAAATATGTTGGGTGCTTATGGTAAGCGATTCTGCTGCGCGTTTTGGGTTTAAACTCATTTTTTTGTAATTAAATCTTTAGGGTAACAAATAAAATACTTTTTTACGGTTTTTGATAGCACTTCTACATTAAGTTGATCACCGGCTTCGGCAATATCAATTATTTTTCCGTTGTTCATCGAAATATTGATTTTCAAATTGTCGGGTTTGTAAGCGCTGTTTTCAACCTCGCCACTCACAACAAAAAACGAAGCATCTTTCTCGCTTATTTTATAATGCTTCATACATTTTGCAATCAATTCTTTTTTAGAAGACAGCTCTGCTTTTTCTCTTTTTAATTCTATACGGAACAATTTGCGATTTACTAAATTAGTACACAGTGTAGAAAGAATTTTATCCTCGTGCTGGGCCCAAACTTTTACAGAGGTAAAAATATCGTAGTCATCTAACAGAGCAAAACTATCGAGCAGGCCTGGTTTAGAAATAAAATCTTTTTTCGAAAAGTTGTTTTTTAAAAATACCGATAGGGCTGGGGTAGCAAACAAATCAACCCCTTTAGCCGCTAGTTCTTTTGCGTGCACTAAAATCCCAACCAACATGTTTTCAGCAGATACTACTGTTTTGTGTAGATATACTTGCCAATACATTAATCTGCGGGCAATAATAAATTTCTCAATAGAGTAAATGCCTTTTTCTTCAATTACCAACTCATCATTTTTTACGTTCAGCATTTTAATAATGCGGTCGCTGCTTATAACACCTTCTGATACACCGGTAAAAAAACTATCTCTACGCAAATAATCAAGCCTATCCATATCCAATTGCGAACTTACCAATTGGTGCAGGAATTTCTTTTTGTATTTATTATTAAAAATGTTGATGGCCAATGTAAGTTTTCCCTTGTACTGCTTATTTAGTTGTTCCATCAGCAGCTCAGAAATGTCTTCGTGACTGACACCTTGTACGATGGCATGCTCTAAAGCATGCGAAAACGGACCATGACCAATATCGTGTAACAGAATAGCTATGTTTACCGCCTGCGTTTCTTCTTCTGTAATTTTAACTTGTTTAGATTTTAAAACATTAATGGCTTCCGTCATTAAATGCATGGCACCAATAGCATGGTGAAAGCGTGTGTGTAATGCGCCGGGATAAACCAAATTAGTTAAGCCTAGTTGCTTTATGCGACGTAAACGTTGAAAATATGGATGGTTTATAAGCTCGTAAATAAAATCATCAGGCAGAGTAACAAAGCCATAAATGGGGTCATTAATTATTTTACGTTTGTTTAGTTGACGATCCATTTTACTAATTATATTTTCTAAATACAGGTTTAATGGCTTTGCCCACTAAGTATTTTTCAACTCCCTCATCAAGCGCTTTTTTATAAATCTGTAAAGCTTTTTCAGTTGCTTGCAATGTTAATTTTAACTCTTCTTCGCCATGAGCAAAAGAAAGTGCAACCCACGGTATGAGCACCCCGCCCTTAATCATCTCTTGCGAAAAGAGTGTGCGGAATTCCATTGAAATGTTTTTTTCTTTATCACGTGTAAAATAAACCGGAGAAACCGGATATCCACCCACTTCAAAATACTCACTAAGTCCAAGTGATTTTGCAATGTCGTTCATGCCAGTAATCATTTTCTTTCCGTAATCCCAAAGATGGTCGGTTACATTATGTTGTTTATAAAACTCAACACATTTTATAAAAGCACCCAACGATGCCATTTCAGAACCATGCGTTGTGCTAATTAAAAAAACACGCTCGGCACCTTCTTCTAAAATGCCACCCAAATTCATAATTTCTTTTTTGCCAATAAGGGCTGATAAGGGAAAACCATTTGCCATGCCTTTACCAAAGGTGGCTAAATCAGGTTCTATATCATATAATTTCATAGCACCCTGTAAATCGTAACGGAAACCGGTAATCATTTCGTCTAAAATAAAAACCGCATTGTGTTTTTTGCAAAGTGCTTTTACTTGGTGTAAAAAGTTTTTTTCTTTATTACCACAAGTTTTACAATGTGGTTTTTCTAACATGTTTTTTCCACACTCGGCACAAGGAGAAACAAAAGTAGTGGGCTCTAAAATAACACAAGCAATTTGGTTAGGGTTTTCGGTAAAAAGTTTTTCTACGGATTCAATGTTATTGTAATTGAAACGCAAACTACCGGCTTTATTCTCTGCCGGAATTCCTTTATCCATTGGTGTTGTGCCAATAAACCAATCATCGTAAGTAAAGAAAGGATGTTCAGCACAAATAGCCACATATTTTTTACCGGTATAAGCGCGCGCTAATTTTATGGCCGCTGTTGTAACCGTTGACCCACTTTTACCAAATTTAACCATTTGCGCCCAAGGGAATAAACTAATCATTAGCTCAGCCGCATTTAATTCTGTAACCGAAGCACGTGTTAGGTTAGTTCCTTTTCTTATTTCTGCAATTGCCGCATCCGACACTTCTTCGTTGTCATAACCAAGTGTAATAGAGCGAAGCCCCATCCCATAATCCAAAAATTTATTTCCTTCGGCATCCCACACATAAGCACCTTTGCCTTTTTCTAAAATGGTAGGGGCGTTACTAGGATACTGGTCGTCACCACGGCTATATGTGTGCGCTCCACCCGGAATAAGTTCGTGCAAGCGTTTTTGATATTCTTTATTTTTGCTCATCTACTTCCTTTTGTTTTTCTGAATTATAATTCTCCCAATAAATTTTCTTTAAGGAGGCGTTAATTTCAAATAATTTATTTTCGGCTACAAATCTAATCAGTTCTTCATCCGAAATAGAAACAATTTTTTCTTTAAGCTGATTTATTACTTCGCAAAAAAATTTGGCGTCTTCTTCATAATCTAAGGTAAAACGCAAATCGCCCATTATATCATAATTACCTAAAGCTTGCGTAAAGGTTTTTGGATTAGAAAAAATTCTTCCCCAACCGGTTTCTAATTTTTTATCGTTTTGTTTGTTTAAACTTTCTTCTAAATAAGCAACCGAGTAACCGCCTATATTCATTCCTAAAGGTAAACCGGCTATCGAAAAATAATTGTAAGATGGATCTGAAATCATTTTTTCATATACAACACGCGCAGCTTTTGTGCTGCACAGTATATCATCACCATCAATAGAAATTACATATGTGGCATTACATTTTTTTGCACACTGCAAATGCCTAAGCGGAATGTTATTATCACTCCCCTGAATTACTTGGCAACTTGTTCCTTCTGTTGCAATAGTAAAAGCCTCATTACCCGGCTTTTCGGAAGTAGCAACAGCTAAGCAAACTTTTTGTTGTGCAATTTCTTTTTCAAACTCAAACTCAAAACGCTTTATCAACCAATACAACAAAGGTTTTTTATTTGCTTCTATTAAATGTTTTTTTGGTAAACGGCTAGAGCCCATGCGGGCAGTTATAAGCAACGCTATCATAACGTTACTTCAATAAATTTTTTCTCGGCATATGATTTTTCCATCATATACAAAAGCTTCAACACTTTATGATCTTCTTCAAGTGTGTTTACGTAAGAAGATGGTTTTCCAATTCCTTTAAAAAACGCATTCATCTCATCAATATACATTTGCTCGGTAATGTTTTTATTATACCCTCCTGCAGCCGCAAGTGTTTCGTAAGTAAAGATTTCCCACTCTTGTTTGTCGTGATGAAAAACTTTTACACAATTAGCGTTCCAGTCCCACTCTAATTGACGTAAAGAACCATTAATTAGTAACCGACGCGTTGCATGGCGTGTAACCACATCAACCGTAAGCATCATAGTAAAGCTTCCGTAATCTAAAATGCTATTGTATGTATCATCAATAACGGGTGCACCTTCTATCTCAATTGTTTTTTTAACCGTAGATGCAACTTGTTTTGGGAAACCAAAAAGCTTTGTCATCCACGTTAACTCAAACGGAACAATTTCTCTGGCACCACCTGTCTCTTTTTTTGACACGTAAAACTCACTCACCTTTTCGTAAGTGTGCCAATCAGGTAAATAATTACCCATGTGGTACATTACGTTACTAAGGGTGCCTAAGTAATTGCTTTTTACCAGTTCAATTATTTTTTGAATAGCAGGGTGAAAATACATGGTAGAAGATGGTGCAGCAAAAACATTTTTTTGTTTTGCGGCCGCAATAATTTCTTTCATATCGGTATCAACCACACTGGCTTCTACAAAAAAAGGAATGCCCAGTTCAATGGCCTTTTTCATATAGATATGATGAATGTCGGGTGGAAGAGAAATTATAAAAGCTTTTGCATTCGATTGTTTTAGTGCTTCTTCAAAATCAGTAAAACAAGTAATTTTATATAAATCGGATGCTTCTTTAGTTCTATCGGCACGTTTATCAAAACCAAACACAGATGTAAAACCTAATGCTTGTAAGTTGCGTATGCGACGTTTGCCCATAGAACCCAAGCCAATAACTAAAACAGGAATGCTCATGCTTTATGCTGAAATATTTTGTGTTTGAAAAATAGAATGTAATGCATGCGAAATATTATCTAACTCGGCTTGTGTGATGTTTACAGATGACGGGAAATTAATGCCCTGTTTTGAAACATGATTAGAGTTTTCGAATGTGCTTTTTGTTGGATAGTTTTTGTATGGAGGCATTTGATGTAAAGGATAAAAAGCCGGGCGGGTTTCCACCCCATTCTTCAACATTTTTTCCATTAACATGTCTCGTGATATGTTTGCGTTTTCTTTTAGTATAGCTGTATATAACCAGTAACCATTTACGGCCCATGACTCTTGCGGAGGTAAAATAAAATTTCCGGTCTCTGCTAACACTTTATTATAAAACGCCGCTAATTTTCTTTTCTCCTCAACAAACTCATCAATGCGTTCTAGCTGTGCGCAACCTATAGCGGCTTGCATATTAGTCATACGATAATTAAAACCTACATAATCATGCCAGTATTTTTTTTCTTTACTCATACCGTGGTCACGAAGTATAATGGCTTTTTCGTACACTTTTTTATCTTTAAAAAACACCATCCCCCCTTCGCCAGTAGTAATTGTTTTGTTTCCAAAAAAACTAAACGTAGCTGCATCGCCAAAACCACCAACGTGTTTGCCTTTATATTTTCCACCAATTGCCTCAGCAGCATCTTCAATCACCAATAAATTATGTTTTTTAGCAAGGGCTAAAATTTCGTCTATGTGTGATGGGTGCCCGTATAAATGCACAGGCATTATGGCTTTAGTGCGAGGTGTAATGTTTTTTTCAATATCAGCAACCGAGATGGTCCAAGTTGTTTTATCTATATCAACAATTACAGGTGTAGCACCTGTATAAATTATAGCGTTGATAGATGCTGCAAAAGTTAAGTCGGGTACAATTACCTCATCGCCCGCTTTAATATCAAGGGCAGCTAAAGCTAAGTGTAAAGCAACCGTACCGTTACTTACCGCAACGGGATATTCAGCTTCACAATACTCTGCAAACTCTTTTTCAAAACGTTTTACATAAGCCCCCTGTGATGAAATCCACCCCGTTTTTATGCAATCAGAAAGATAAGCTAATTCATTTCCATTAAGCAAAGGCTGCATAATGGGTGTGCGATGTGTGCGCGAAAAACTAGCATAATCAACAAGCACATTGTTTTCATCTACTAACGGTATATGGCGTATACTATTTGATAAAGAATTTTGTACAACATCTTGAGGGGTTGTAACAGGAAAGGAAGTAAATTTAGTTTGCATTGCTTTCTCAACCAACGTATCAAGTGCAGCATTATTTAATATGCTTCGGCGAATGTCCCCATCAGTAAGTAAACCAACTAATTTGTTTTTTTCATCAACAATAAAACAAATGCCTTGCGCATTTTTATCAATAAGTGCCAGTGCATCTTTTAAAGATGCTTTATTTGTCAATAATAAATCTTTTATATCTGTTGCAGTTTGCATGCGTGTTTACTTTTTAGAATAACCATATCCGTAACCATATCCGTAACCATATCCGTAGCCGTATTTAGCATAATAGTATCCGGTGCTGCGTTGTTTAACGCCATTTAATATATAAGCAAAATTGCTTACTTTATTTGTTTCGGTAAGCTCATCAATAAAGTTTATAATCTGTTTGTTAGCAAACTTTGTGTTAAGCACAAATAAAGAAATGTCAGCATATTGCATTAAGTAAATAGAGTCACTTATTAACCCAGCGGGTGGAGTATCTACGATTGTATAATCGTAGTTTGCTTTACCGTAAAAAAGAATATCTTTTAATTCATTAGATAAAATCATTTCAGATGGGTTTGGAGGAACCGGACCAGAAAGCAACACATCTAAGTTTTCTATTTTTGTTTTTCTAATACATTCAGCAATAGTGTTTTGTTTTACCACAATAGTACTTATACCTTTTTCTGCGGTCATTTCAAGCGCTTTTTGCACACGAGGTTTATGTAAATCAAGTTCTAGTAGTAAAACTTTTTTCCCCCCTTTTGCCAGCATAGTAGCTAAATTTATAGAACAAAATGTTTTTCCTTCGCCAGGCGCATTTGATGTAAATAAAATAATTTTTGGCCCAGGGGTAGTATTTAAATATTGCAAATTTGTTCTTAAGGTTCTAAAGCTTTCAGCTATTTGAGATTTAGGTTCTTCATCAACAATTATCCCTGTTGGCATCATGTTTTTAACTTGAATTAAATCGCCTATAATTGGCATATCAGTTACTTCTTTAAGTTCAATAGTGTTTTGAATAGTAGTAAAAAAGAAAAAGCGAACAAGTATAATAATCAAACTTAATATAGCCCCAACAAATACATATTGCATCATGATTTGCTTTTTATCGGGATTTACTTTGCCTGAAGGACGTGGGCTTTCAATAACTTTTGTTTCGGGGATAATAGATGCCCGTGCAATGTATGTATTAGCTCTTTTTTGAAGAAGAAAATTATACAAACCCTCATTTACACTTAGGTTACGTTGTATCCCAAGTAAATCTCTTTGTTTTTGCGGTATGGTTTTAATGCTTGCTATATATGTACTTATTTCGTCATTAATATTGTCAATCACTTTTTTAACGGCGTTACGCGCATTATTTATGTAAACCAATAAGTCTTCTTTTGTTTTTTTTATGTTGTTTCTTAATTGTTTAACAGCATAATTAACATCCTTAGAAGAATTATGCATATCGTTTAACTGTGTTTGAAGCGTATAAAGTTGCCCCGCTGATTTAACCAAAAAGGCATCGCCATTATTAACAAACGCAGATGGCGGTAAAAACTGAGGGTCTTTATCTTCAATAATATATTTTTCTAAATCATTTAACCCTTCTATTTGCAAATTTAGCTGAGTGCGTTGATTATCATAGGCACTCAGTTTTGTAAAATAATCTTGCTCTTCATGACTTAGATCAAGTATACCTTTGTTTGATTTGTAATTCTGCATGGTATCTTCAAAAAATTTAAGTACCGCAGATACTTCTGTCATTTGTTTATCGATATATTGAATGGTGCGCTCATTTAGATTAAAGCGGCTTTTAAGTGAGTTATCTATGTATAATCTAGAAAGCGTATCTAAAAACAATTTAGCTCTACCCACCAAATTATCTTGTACAGAAAGTTTCAAAATATTTGTAAAATCAGGGTTTTCAACCTTTAGCTTACTTTGAAAACCAAACACTAAAGATTCTAATGAGTGAATCTTTAACTCGTACTGTATGTTTTTGCGCTCGTTTATTCCAACAGACGTCATCGCATCAGAAGAAACTAATAAATCATAATTAACCGTAATAAGCTCTTTTCCAAAAACACCCCGTTGTTTAATCTCTTTGTCGCCTTCTTTATATGAAATCTCGTATGTTTTATCGCTTAAAATTTTGAACGAAATAGGTTTCTCATAAAAACTTCCGTTAATTGTGTTTACTGAAACTGAAAAAGGCATTCCATCAAACTCTTCTTTAGTTCGAACCCTCCCTACAATGTAGTAAGAAACCTGTAAACGCGATTTTAATCTATCAACTACTTTTTCAATTAAATCGAACGAAGTTATTACGCGAGTTTCATTTGAGTTATCAATGTAAGAACCTGTGATGCCGCCATAATAATCGTTTTCGCTAACAAGACTTCCTTTCGCATACTGGTCGTTGTTTTTTAATAAAAGCTGTGTACTTACTTGGTAGGTTTCAAACTGCCTATACGCAATAAAATAACCGACTAAATAAAAAACAGGAACAAGTATAATGGGCACATACCAGTTTTGTATAATGGTGCGCCAAATAACCTTAACATCATCAAACTTTAAAACGGATGTAGATTGCTTTTTTGCCAATGGTATAGCTTTTAAGGGCGAAATTACATTTTAATTTGCAATAGTATATATGTGATATTGTTTTAATTTGTACCTTAGCCCTTTAAAGAGTATTTTAATAATTAAAGAAAATGAAAACATCAGTAAAAAGTATTTTTACCATTGTACTTATTCTTATTGCAAACGTAATGCTTTCTGCTCCTGCTTCCCCTCCAGGCGGCGGCGGCCATCCTGCTTGTTGGCCTTATTGTGTGCCTATTGATAAAGGGCTTGTTTTTTTAATTATTGCTGCCGGATTATACGGCGGCAAAAAATTATACGATTACCAAAAAGAACTTAAGGCTAAAGCCTAAACCCCCTCTTTTTTATTAAAAAACATAGGTTTATCAACTGAGCCTTGTTTTTGCTATCTTCGCCTCTCTAAAATTTTTTCAAATGAATAATTTTCGTAAGCAAGATGCGCTTGATTATCACTCACAAGGTCGCCCGGGTAAAATAGAAGTAGTTCCTACAAAACCATACTCAACCCAGCAAGATTTAACACTAGCTTACTCTCCTGGCGTTGCCGAGCCCTGTTTAGAAATAGAAAAAAATCCGGAAGACGCATATAAATATACTGCTAAAGGAAATTTGGTGGCCGTTATTTCTAACGGAACAGCTGTACTTGGCTTAGGTGATATAGGTGCTTTAGCTTCTAAACCCGTAATGGAAGGCAAGGGCTTGCTCTTCAAAATTTTTGCTGATATTGATGTATTTGATATTGAGGTTGACACCACAAACATTGATGATTTTGTAAACACCGTGAAAAACATTGCCTGCACCTTCGGCGGAATAAACTTAGAAGATATTAAATCTCCGGAATGTTTTGAAATAGAACGCCGCTTAAAAGCTGAATTAAATATCCCTTTAATGCACGATGATCAGCATGGTACAGCCATTATTTCATCAGCCGGATTAATTAATGCCGTTGAGGTTTCGGGTAAAAAATTATCCGAGGTAAAATTGGTTATTAATGGTGCTGGGGCATCGGCCATATCGTGCGCTAAGCTATATATATCAGTAGGGGTAAAAAAAGAAAACATTTTAATGTACGATAGCAAGGGTGCTTTAACGGTAGACCGCACCGACCTTGACGAGCATAAAACTTTTTTTGCATCAACTCGTAAGGGAGTTGATAAATTAGTAGATGGAATGAAGGGTGCTGATGTTTTTGTGGGCCTATCTAAAGGCAATATTTTAAATAAAGAAATGGTGCAAAGCATGGCGCCAAATTGTATTGTATTTGCACTTGCTAACCCAACACCCGAAATTTCATATGATGATGCCATTGCTGCAAGGCCTGATATCATTGTAGCTACAGGCCGCAGCGATAACCCTAATCAGGTTAATAATGTTTTGGGTTTTCCGTTTATATTTCGTGGTGCACTAGATGTACGTGCTAACACCATTAATGAAGAAATGAAACTGGCAGCAGTTAAAGCTATTGCAGATTTAGCAAAAGAACCCGTGCCCGATTATGTAAATCTAGCCTACGGCTCTAAAAACCTCAGCTTTGGTACCGATTATATTATTCCAAAACCCATTGATAACCGATTAATTTCAACTGTATCTCCTGCCGTGGCAAAAGCTGCTATGGATTCTGGTGTTGCTGCCCATAAAATAACAGATTGGGAGGCTTATAAACTAGAACTTGACAATCGTTTGGGAAAAGACAATCGCTTAATGCGTTCGTTAGTTAATAAAGCCAAAACAAACCCAAAGCGTGTTGTTTTTACCGAAGCAGATAATTATAAAATTTTAAAAGCCGCACAAATGGTGCGCGATGAAGGCATTGCCAAACCTATTCTTTTAGGAAATAAAGAAAAAATTACAAAGCTTATCGAAGAGTACAATTTGGATATGAATGAAATTCCAATTTTAGACCCAACAGAAGCCGACCAAGAAGCCATGCGTGCCGGATTTGCAGACACACTTTGGAAAAAACGTCACCGCAAAGGTTTAAATTTATACGATTGTGGTCGCTTAATGCGCGACCGTAACTATTTTGGTGCCATGATGGTTGATAGTGGTGCGGCCGATGCTATGATATCGGGCTTAACTCGTAAATATAGTTTACCTGTGCTTGCTGCTATAGAATGTATTGGTGTTGCCGATGGAAACTCGCGTGTAGCAGGATTATATATGATGATTACTAAAAGGGGGCCGTTCTTTTTTGCTGATTGTACTATGAATGTTGACCCAACAGCTGAAGAATTAGTAGAAATAACAACCCTTACAGCTAATGCCGTAAAACAATTCAATATTGTTCCACGTATTGCTATGCTTTCATACACAAATTTTGGCTCGGCCAATGGCGAAGTGCCTAAAAAAATGCAAAAGGCCGTAAAAATATTACATGAAAAGTTTCCTGGACTGATTGTAGATGGCGATGTACAAGCCAATTTTGCTGTGAATAACCGCCTTTTAAAAGAGCAATTCTCTTTTTCTGATTTGGTAGATAAGGATGTAAACACCCTTATTTTCCCTAACCTTGCGTCAGCAAACATTGCTTATAAAATAATGCAGGAATTAGGTGGTGCCGAGGCTATTGGCCCTATTTTAATGGGCTTGAAAAAACCGGCACACGTACTTCAATTAGGGAGTTCTGTGCGCGAAATTGTAAACATGGTAACCATTGCCGTAATAGACGCGCAAAACAAAAAATAAAAATTCCCGTTATCTGTTTATGATAGATTTTATTAAAGGAAAAATTGCGGAAAAAACCCCAGCGTTTGTGGTGCTTGAGACAGGGAATATAGGTTACGCGTTAAATATTTCGCTTAACACTTATACAAAACTAGCTGATGCTACCGAGTGTAAATTATATGTGGAGCAGGTTTATGTAAGAGACGACAATCCTAAGCATTACGGCTTTTTTGATATGGATGAGCGTGACATTTTTAGAAAAGTAATTTCAGTGTCGGGTGTAGGTGGAAGTAGCGCTATGCTTATGTTATCATCCCTATCTGCCGCAGAAATAGCAGGGGCTGTTAACACAGCTAATGTTACGCTATTAAAAAGTATAAAAGGCATTGGCGAAAAAACGGCGCAGCGTATAGTGGTTGACCTAAAAGGTAAATTAGGCAAACATGAGGGCGGAATTTCACAAATTTTAACTACTTCGTACAATAAAAACAGGGACGAGGCGTTACTCGCTCTTGTCGCATTAGGTTTTGCCAAAAATATGGCCGAAAAAGCCATAGAGAAAGCCATAAAGCAACAAGGTGTATCAACTGATACGATAGAAATATTAATTAAAGCTGCATTGAAGAATTTGTAACGAGTGTACGTTGTTCTTAAAAATACCTTATTAGCTGGAGCGGCCACAAGTATGTTTGCTCTTATTACCCTATCCGGTAATAAAACTGCTAAGCTTTTGCCTGAAAAACCGGGTAGAGAGGCTATTAACCCATTTATTAAAACCACCGTAAAAGATACCCCGCCGGAAGAAGGGATAACTAACGATGATTTACGTTACCCAATTAGAGATAATGATTATGGCGAGCCTGTTTACAACCCAAAGGCTCCTATGCAGCTTAATAGCGCTTCTAACATAAAAACTACAACTACTTATAACCCCAAGGATAGCAGTTATACATTCGAACAAAAAATGGGTGCCCTTAATTACAGACCACCTATTTACATGACGGAAGAAGAGTATAAAGATTATCAGTTTAAACAACAGGTAAAAAGCTACTGGAAATCTCGTACACAGGCCGATTCTAAAAGTGATCCAACAAAAAAACAACTTATCCCTCAATTAAAAGTTGGTGGTGAGTTATTCGATCGTTTATTTGGTGGCAACACAGTAGATATACGCCCAACAGGAAGTGCAGAGCTTTTGTTTGGTGTAATTACAAACAGAAATGAAAACCCGGCAATTCCGCAAAAGCAGCGTAAAATTTCCAACTTCGATTTTAACATGAAAATTCAGTTAAACATTGTGGGAAAAATAGGAGAGAAACTAAAGCTTACTACCAACTACAATACAGAGGCATCCTTTGATTTTGAAAACCAAATTAAAATTCAGTATACCGGAACAGAAGATGAGATTTTGAAAAAGGTAGAAGCAGGTAATGTTAATCTACCCCTTAACAGCTCGCTTATTACAGGAAGCCAAACTTTATTTGGGGTTAAAACCACTATGCAGTTTGGTAAATTAACAGCTACCGCTTTAGTTGCTCAGGAGCGGGGTAAAAAAACAGAATTAAATGTGCAAAACGGCGCACAAACCATGACTTACACGGTGCAGGCAGATAATTATGAGGCCAACCGACATTATTTTTTAGCGCAATATTTTAGAGATCATTATAACAGTTGGTTAGCTAATACTCCTATTGTACAATCGCCTATACAAATCACAAAAATTGAGGTGTATGTAACAAACCGTACCAGTCAGTTTGACCAAGCACGTAACATTGCCGCTTTTGCCGATTTAGGAGAAGACACAAGCCATGTTTTTTATGCCAATAAACATAACGGCAGTTTAAAATATAACATTACAGATACTCCGTATGCCAATATATCGGGTGTGGCGCAAATACCATATCCTAGAAACTCAAAAAACAACTTATACAAAAACTTATTAGACACATTTAAAATTACCGCGACAACAGGTGGAGAAGGACCCCTAAGAGAAAGAAGTTATAATACAGCTGTGGCAAACCTTACGGCTATAATAGATCCTTTAACAAATCAACAAGTGTTTAATGCCGGCAGAGAATTTGAGGTTCTTACCCGTGCTCGTCGTTTAAATCCTGCTACCGATTATTATTTAAATCCCCGTTTGGGCTATATATCATTGAACACAGCGCTGAATTATGATGAGGTGTTATCGGTTTCATATCAATATATATTAAACGGTAAGACATATCAGGTGGGTGAGTTTTCAGACCAGTTCCCATCTACCGACCAATTAATAATAACCAAACTATTAAAAAGCACGCAGCTTAATACACAAATACCCATGTGGGATTTGATGATGAAAAACGTTTACACACTTGGCGCTTATTCATTAAGCTCAACCAACTTCCAATTAAATATAGTTTACAACAATATTAAAACAGGTGTAGATATACCCTATATACCTTATGGTTCTATGAATGGGCAGTTATTAATTCAAAAATTGGGTTTAGACCGCATTAACCAAAACCAAGATAGGGTACCTGATGGTTATTTTGATTTTATACCAAACGTAACTGTTAATCCACAAAACGGCAGAATTTATTTTACCGGTATAGAACCTTTTGGTAATGATTTAAGGCGTGCGTTTGCTGCTGATACGCTTAACCATGCAGCAGATGTAAATGGATTTATTTTTCAAGAGTTGTATGATTCTACCAAAATATCTGCACAACAGTTGCCTAATAAAGATAGGTTTAAATTAAAGGGTTCTTATCAATCAGCTACCAGTAATGAGTTTTCGTTAAATTCAATGAACATACCGCAAGGTTCAGTCCGTGTAACGGCAGGCGGTGTAGCCTTAACCGAAAACGTAGATTATACGGTTGATTATACTATGGGTAAGGTAAAAATTATCAACGAAAGTGTTTTAAACTCGGGGCAAGCCATAAAAATTACAGCAGAAAATAACTCACTTTTTAATGTACAGCAAAAAAGCATGTATGGTGCTCGCTTTGACTATAAGTACAGTAAAGATTTAGCTTTAGGAGGAACTGTTTTACACTATGGTGAGCGACCGCTTACGCAAAAAGTTAACATAGGTGATGAGCCCGTGTCTAACACTATGTTAGGCATAGATTATAACTATCGCGCTAACGCACCTTGGCTTACACGTTTAGTAGATAAAATACCGCTTATACAAACTAAAGAACCATCATCTATACAGCTATCGGGCGAGGGAGCTGATTTGATACCGGGGCACTCTAAAGCTATTTCTAATAATGGTGGAACATCGTACATAGATGATTTTGAAGGAAGTGTTTCTACTATCGATTTGCGTAGTTCTAGCGCTTGGTTTCATGCTTCTATTCCCGAAGGGCAACCAAATTTATTTCCTGAAACAGCAATCGGAAATTCTGATAGTATAAAAACCGGAATTAACCGCGCTAAAATAGCTTGGTATACAGTCGATCAATCTGTTTTTTATCAAAAATCAACACTTACTCCTCCGCAAACAACTTTGCCGGCGCAAAGCAACCATTTTATGGAAGCTTTTTTTGAAAGCGATTTATTTCCGAAAAAAACGCCGCCAAATGGTCAGCCGCAATTGTTGCCTATGTTAGATGTAGCATTTTATCCTAACGAGCGCGGACCATATAACTACGACACTAAACCAACACATATTTCTGCGGGGATTAATGTTGCTGAATCGAACATTGAAAAAACAATTATATTAAACAAACCCGAAACGCGTTGGGGTGGTATAATGCGAAGCCTTACTACAAACGATTTTCAGGCATCGAACATAGAGTACATACAGTTTTGGATGATGGATCCTTTTAACGAAGATTATAATAACCAAACACAATCGCAATACAACACTTTCCACCAAGCACCACCAACCAACGGAGAATTATATTTTAACCTAGGTAGCGTATCAGAAGATATTTTAAAAGATGGAAGTATGGCTTACGAAAATGGTATCCCATCACCGGCTAGCCCAAACTATCAAGTTCAAAATTCGCCATGGGGAAAATATCCTGCATCACCACCATACGTAAATGCTTTTGATATAGACCCTACAACAAGGCCTTACCAGGATGTTGGTTACGATTGTCTTGGAGATGTGAACGGTACAGGGGGCATAAATGAAGGAACTTATTTTGCCAATTACAAAAACGAACTTACGGGATTGCATGTTACGGGCGACAACGAAGCTTTTGCTGACCCATCAGGAGATAACTACCATTTTTATAGAGGAGATGATTATGATAAACTTGTTGCCCCCAAAGGCAGTATGCTTGATAGATATAAAAAATACAACAACGTAGAGGGTAACTCGCCTACACAAACACAGTATCAGGGTCAAAACAGTGGAGGTTATTCTACCGTAGCAATTACTTCACCTAACATTGAGGATATTAATAAAGATAATACACTTAACCAATCAGAATCATACTATCAGTATAAAGTAAAAATAACTCCGCAAGACATTAATCCCAATAATATAGGTAACAACTATATTGTAAACGTAATCCCTGTAACCAAACAAGGTGCAGATGGTGTACAGCGCACCGTAAATTTTTACCAATTTAAAATACCAATTACCGATTACAACTCAAAAATTGGTGGCATAGAAGGGTATAATGCGATTCGTTTTATGCGAATGTTTACTAAAAGTTTTAGTGCGCCGGTAGTAATGCGTTTTGCTCGTTTAGAGCTTGTGCGTAGCGATTGGCGTGTGTATCAACAAACCCTATCTACACCAACAGGCGGTTTACAAACCGATAACGAAACCGAGTTTGATGTATCGGCTGTTAGTTATCAGGAAAACGGAACACGTACTCCTATTGATTATGTATTACCTCCGGGCATTAACCAACAGCAAAACGTACAAACAACTAATTTGGTTTTATTAAACGAGCAATCACTTTCATTACGTGTATCAAACTTAAAAGATGGCGATGCACGGGCTGTATATAAAAATATTACCAGCTTAGATGCCCGTTCGTACAAAAACATACGGATGTTTGTGCACGCTGAAAAATTAAACAACCAACCTTTAAACGATGGTGATGTACACATGTTTATGCGTATAGGAAGCGATTTTACCAATAACTATTATGTGTATGAAGTTCCGGTAAAATTAACCGCACCGGGCACTTACGATAATGCAAACGATAACGATAAATCAAAAGTTTGGCCTACAGCCAACGAGGTGGTTATTAATTTAGATGAAATAACAAGCAGGAAATTAGACAGAAACGCCAATAATATACCAACTACGGGTACTGATATAAAGCCCTCAAGCTTCAACACGGCTCATCTTGTAGGGGTAGTAGGAGAACCCAACATGGGTGCCATAACAAGTATTATGATTGGGATTGAAAACCCACTTACGCCTACAAATCCAAAAGCAATGACGGCCGAAATATGGGTAGATGAGCTTCGGGTTACAGATTTTAATCAACACGGCGGGCAAGCGGCTATAAGTAAAGTAACCGCTAAATTGGCTGATTTTGGACAGGTCTCTTTATCGGGGCAAGTCTCCACACCTTTTTTCGGTAGTATAGATGCTAAGCCTAGCGATAGAAGTAGGCAATCGGTAAAGCAATATGCTTTAAACGGAACCTTTCAGTTAGGAAAATTTTTACCGAAAGATTGGAAGATAAACTTGCCTATATATGTGGCGCAATCCGAAATTTTTAACACGCCACAATATGACCCTACCAATGGCGATGTATTAATGAGTAATATAAGCACGGATCAAAAACATTATACACAAGATGAGGTTAATCACATAAAAAACCGTGCAGTTGATTATACGCGACAGCGAGGCATAAACTTTACCAATGTAAGCAAGCAACGAAGTAAAAACAAAACCAAAATGTATCCGTGGGATGTAGAAAACCTTTCGGCCACTTATGCTTTTACCGAACAATATAAAGTGAACGTAACTACTGCTTGGAGTTTTAACCGAAACTACAACGGCTTACTTAATTATAATTACCAGGCACCCATAAAGAGTTTCGAGCCGTTTAAAAACTCTAAAGCCGCTATATTGCAAAGCCCTTGGCTAGCGCTTATAAAAGAAATGAATGTGAAGCCGCTACCGGGGCAATTTAACTTTAGTACCAATGTTACCCGAACGTATATAGAATCAAGGGCACGAGACATTACCAGTGAACAAAGTGGACAAAAAGATTATACCCAAACACAGTATAACAAAACATTTAATGTAACGCGTAACTATGCTACCCGCTGGGATTTAACCAAAAACATTAAGCTGGATATAACAGCCACAAACTTAGGACGTGTGCTTGAAAACCCAGGAACACCCGGTACCAACGTAACACATAGTGACAGACAACATGTAGAACAAAATTTAGTTGTTAAAGGCGGAACAAACACAAACTATAACCAAACAACCAACTTAAATGTATTGCTGCCACTTAATAAAATACCGGCATTAGATTTTATTACGCAGGCATCGGGTAAGTACACAGCTAATTACCAATGGCAACGTCGCCCGTTTGCAGTAGATACAATTGGTAACACCATTCAAAACGCGCAAACACAAGCATATACTACACAGCTAAACATGGTAAACCTGTATAATAAAATACCATATTTAAAGCGCTTAAATCAAAATTTACCTAAGCCTAAAAAGGATAAGAAAAAAGCAGACGACAAGAAAAAAACGGATGGTAAACCAGACCCAAACAATCCGCTGGATAAAAACAAACCACCTACCGCCGGCACTAACACATTAACCGCTAAGCCTGATACCTCTAAAAAGAAAGATTCAAACCCATTAGAAATATTTGATCACTTGGCGCGGGTGCTAATGACGCTTAAACAAATTTCGGCCAATTATAATATTACACAAGGAACTACGCTACCTGGTTTTGCCCCCGAGGCCAGTATTTTGGGTACATCTAACAATGGCAATAACGGTCAATTTGGTGCACCCGGCTTAGGTTTTGTATTTGGCGGTAACCAAGGTAAAATGGCGACCAGTAGTTCTGATATACAGTCGTCGGGAGCTACCGGTATTGTAAAAGAGGCAGAAAATAAAAACTGGCTAGTACACCGGCAAAACTTCTCTACCCAATATTTACACACAAAAACACAAACATTTAATTACTCAGCAAACGTAGAGCCCATTAAAAGTTTAAAAATTACGCTTACCGGTAACATGACACATGGACAAACCGAAAGTTATTTTATTGGGCACCATGATACTGATTTAACAACTCATCTATATAAACCGGGCTATGACCATTACACCCCTGTTTTTGGTGGAAATTATAGTATATCTACTATTACACTCGGCCACTATTCAATTTTTAAAGATGACGAAGCTGGTACCCATAATAGTCACATATTTGATAATTATTTGAGTCTTACATCGGATTATGCACACATATTGTCTACCCAAAACACCAATTCGAAAGGGGTAGAAGGAAAGCATTATGATGGATATGGTTCGGACCAACAAGAGGTTGTAATTGGGGCTTTTATTTCAGCATACACAGGTCACAAAACAGCTACTGCTAAAAACACCGGAGATAATATGTTTAAAAAAATACCACTACCCGGTTGGAATTTGACTTATGATGGTTTGGGTAAAATGCCGGCGGTAAAAAAATATTTTAAATCGGTTGTACTTACGCATGGCTATAGGTCAACATTAAGTTATGGCTCTTATACCAACAACCAGGCGTATAATCCTAATCATAATGCACGTGTAAGTCAAGATTCTGCTACGGGTTCTACATCTAACTTTGTTTCACAATATGTAATGAACACTATTACAGTTTCCGAATCATTCTCTCCTTTAATTAAGGTTAACTTTATGTTTGTTGATAAAGGAAAAATAAAAGGGCTTGGAGCTAACTTCGAAATTAAGCGCGACCATATATCAACCTTGTCATCAAACGTGCCGCAAGTAATGGATTTGCATAGTAGTGAGTATAACATTGGCACCACATATACCCTGCCTCAGGTTGAAATTAAACGACTAAAAATACGAGGCAAACCACTTAAGAGCGATTTATTATCGACGGTAACTTTATCATTCAGGCAAACACAAACAGCCATTAGAAAAGCGGTAGATGTGCCTACGACCAATGGCATTGCCACCGAACAAGTAAGTCAAATAAGTGCCGGGCAAAACATAACTACCATAAAAGTATCGCTTACTTATTCGCTTACGCAAAATGTAAACCTGCGTATTTATTATGACAGAACAATTAATAAACCGGTTATATCAACTTCGTTCCCAACACAAACAACTAATGCGGGTCTTAGCCTACGATTTGTTATACAGTAAAAAAATCGCTTATATTTGCGAGCATAAAATTTAATCTATGAACTTTCCTGAGAATTTAAAATACACCAAAGACCATGAATGGGTTAAGGTAGAAGGCAACACAGCTACTATTGGAATTACTGATTTTGCACAAAAAGAATTAGGCGATATTGTTTATGTTGATATAACAACCCTAAACGAAACAGTTGCAAAAGAAGTAGTTTTTGGTACGGTTGAAGCTGTTAAAACGGTTTCTGATTTATTTATGCCCATTACCGGAAAAATACTTGAAATAAACAGCAAAATAGATGCTAACCCCGAGCTTGTAAACAACGACCCTTATGGTGATGGTTGGATGGTAAAGTGTAGCGTTGATAAAGCAGATGAGCTTAATGCCTTATTAAGCATTGCTGATTATAAAAAACTAGTAGGGGCTTAAAACCTATAAGTTTTTACAAAAATGGAGCAACTAATTTCTTTTAAGGAACTTGATATAGTTCATCTTCCTTAGCGTAGTTTCTTTTCTTAAAACCTTTATAGGAACCCGAAAAGAATAACTCAAGTTTTAATCCAACTAAGGTTTGTTTGGCATTAATGTCAAAAAAAGTGCTTACACCAATGCCGTAATCAAACTTTAGTTTATAAAAACATTGTAAGGCAGCATAAGCTCCAAGGCTGTTTAGCCTGACTTTAAGCGTATCAATGCCGGATGTTCGTAAATAATATCCATCCGAAAAAGATACCCCTCCATAAGCTGCCAACATATAGTTACATCTTTCTAAACGATAACCCCAGCCTGTGTGTAATTGTATGCAGTTGTTGTTCCATAAAGCAGGGCCAACCAGATTACCCCCTATTTGAAAATATTTTTTCTCGGCATGAAAATTAAAATCGAACGCAGTACAAAGGTCTACCTCTTGCCAGCCACTATTGTAACATTTGCCTACACCCCCTGATAGATAATTGTTGTATATGCGATAACGTTTGTTTTGAAGCACAATTTCTTTTTTTCTTTCAAACGTATCGCGATAAAGTTTAGTGAGCTCTTTATTCTCTCTTTTAAAATCAAGTTTTTGTTTAGGGTCTTTTAGCTTTTTAAATTTTTTTTGTTTTACAACTATGGGTGCTATTGTTTGTGTTTGTATGGGTTGTAAAGTTGTTGTGGGTGCTACTGTTTGTGTAGCAGTTGTGGTTGCCTTTGCAGTATCTGTTAATAAAGGTTGTACGGTTTGAGTAGTTGTTTTTACAGTATCAGCAACACTTTGAGCCTTTATACTACATGCCGAAATAAAAAAAACAATATAGAGTACCCATTTAATCATGCAAGCAGCTAAGCTACGTAAAAAGAAAAATTAAAGAACCATTTCGGGCACCTCGCCATCTACAATTAATTTGCCTGCGGTTGCGTTTTTAATTTGCTCGGTACTGATACCCGGAGCTCTTTCTAATAAACGGAAACCACCCTCTTTAGCAATTTCAAAAACACCAAACTCAGTAACAATTTTCTTTACGCATTTTACACCCGTTAAAGGCAGCGAACATTTTGGCAGTAGTTTTGATTCTCCGGCTTTGTTTACATGCTGCATAGCAACAATAATATTGTTGGCAGATGCCACTAAATCCATAGCACCACCCATGCCTTTTACCATTTTACCCGGAATTTTCCAATTAGCAATATCACCATGTTCACTAACTTCCATAGCGCCTAAAATAGTTAGGTTTACTTTTTGTGCGCGAATCATGCCAAAGCTCATAGCACTATCAAATATACTAGCGCCTTTAAGTAGGGTAACGGTTTGTTTACCGGCATTAATTAAATCAGCATCTTCTTCGCCTTCAAACGGAAAAGGTCCCATGCCTAAAATGCCATTTTCACTTTGCATTTCAACACTCATGCCGGCAGGAATGTAGTTGGCTACCAGGGTTGGGATACCAATTCCTAGGTTAACAAACATTCCGTCTTTTACTTCGCGTGCAATGCGTTTGGCAATTCCGTTTTTATCAAGCATGGTAAATTTTTATATGGCAGTAAAAATAGTAAACCTTATGGCTTTATTAAAATTTTAATGCAACAGTTTTGTAGTGGTTAAAAAGCCAAGTAATGATGTAAAAAATGCTTAACGCATAATAACCATTTTGCCAATGCCCTTTTTAAAATACTCGTCGGCAGACGTGCTCATGTGTTCCATGTTGCTACCATTAAGACGGGTAACTATGTGGTAAAAATAAACGCCGTTGGCAAGCTTGCTGCCATACTGATCGTTGCCATCCCAGGCATACTCGGTAATATTACGACCAATGTGTATATAGCCTAATTCTTCGCGCGTAATTTCTTTTACCACTTTGCCGGTAATGGTCATTATTTGTATTTTAAAAGTTTGCGGCACTTCGTTACCTGTAATAGTAAATACAAATTTGGTTGAGGTGCTAAATGGATTTGGGTAGTTAAGTACTTCAGTAATCATTGGTTTGTTTACAACCTCGTATTGTATTTTATAATCAAACTGTCCGCTTACATTATGACTACGGTCGGTGGCTTTAACATCAAGTGTATATAAGCCATCTTGGGCAAGGGTAGGTTTATAATTTATTTTGCAGGAGTTGTTTGGAAGTACGGCGGGTGTAAATTGCAATTGTGGGTTATTAAAATAAATGCGCTGCTGTGCCGATGAGTTAGCGGGTGTAGTGTATACAGCAAAATTACCGGTATCGTTTAGGGCTAAAAATTTATTTTCATCCTTAAGTGAAATTAAAACATCGGGCTTAGATGAAACAATATCGCCATTAAGTATATGTGTGCCATCAAAAGTTACATCTAATATAGGGTTGGTTTTATCTCGGTTTACATTAAAAGCAATTTGTGCGGTATTGTTAAAGTGATATTCTTCTAACTGATGTTTTTTGTTATTTAAAGGGTTTACATCTATCCATAAAATATTGTTGCCGGAATAACCTATGGTGCTTACACTAAGGGTGTCATATAAAACAGAATCGGGTAAAAAAGGTTTGCGTTTTAATTTGTAAGGCAATTGGTGCATGCTACGGTTTGCATCTTCTATCGAGTAGCTGATTAAAAGACTATCGGTAAACGCAAAGTCACTTATGTTTTTAATTGGGATGCGCGCCTGAAAAGTTTCGCCCTCGCTCAAAGAATTTTTTACTACCGAGAAACCACCCGATGGAAATAAAGCAGCTTCGGGCACAGGGTCAAAAATTACCTGCCAGCGTTTTAGCTGAGGTGGGGTGTGAACAGCAAGGTCTGCCTCGTAGGCTATTAGTTGCAAGTACGGATATTTTTTACCGCTTATATGATAAGTGGTGCTAAGGTTTAAAACATCTTGAGAGGTGTCGGTAAAGTTTGCCAGTACGGTTTTTACACCATTACTATCTATACCAATTACCTGTACCACTATGCTATCTGCACTTGGCGATTCTAAACTTTTATAACGCCAGTGTAACGATTTCCAAGCGGTATCGGTATGTTGGGCAGGCCCAATAATTTCGGAGGCTATGTAGCCGTTTTTAAAGTGCTGGTTAAGTGTATCAATTAAGGTTATTAATTGATACTCAGTTGTAGATAAAACCTCGTGGGCTATATATTGCTGAGATGGAAGAGTGCCACGTTTTCTCCCAAAAATAATCATCGAAGTAGTATCGCTTATATTAGTTATTTGCTGCGATCCTATAGACTGAAAAGCATTTATTAATCTTTGGGCTTGTGGGGTACCATCATTAAGTGAAAACCATTTATACCAAGGATCGTAATTTGCTTTTGTAGTATAAGCTATAACAGGTGTACCGGGTTTTAAAGTATCTAACAAATCAGCTATTTTTATTCTCCAGTCGTCAGCTGCTGCCGTATCAGAAGGGAACAATGGCGAGCATACATTTTCTGTGCCAAAATCGTAAGTATAACGAGTTACATTATAATTATAATCGCACATACAATTTCTATGGCTTCCCAACCACCAACCAGGCCCACTTGCTATAGAATCACTTGGAACTAGATTACCCGAAATAGGATTAAAAATCCCAATGTTCCAGCCATCTAAGCCACAAGTAAGTAACCGTACTTGTAAGTTATTTACAAAAAATTGAATATCGGTAGATTGATGAGAACCCGGCGGAACAGGAGGATTATTGCTTGGAAAAATACAAGTATTAACCTGTATAGTATTTATGTTATTTGCAAAATCAAAACTCCAATGGGCAGAATCCCATTTTACATACTGGTAGCCATCGTGTTTAAATTGGTAAAAGTGTGCTTGTTCCCAACCATATTTATTTTTTATTACCTGAAACGAACTTCCTTTCCAGTTAGGCACTGTGCTATCTTTAGCAACTCGCCAATAATAAACCATACTATCAACACCCAGTAGGCTTACATTTGGTAGAGAAACCACACCACCCGTTGCATTAACGGTTGTGTTTATAAAAGTACTGGTAAAAAACGCACTAGTATCTACTTGAAAACGATAGCTGTGTGTAGGAGCAAGTGGGTCGGCTGTTGATGCTTTTAAGGTTATTATGTTTATGTTTGGTACTATAGCATATTTGTAGGGCCAAACAGGCTCTATATCGGCACCCTGAATAAACAAAGGAATATTGCCCGCTGTATAATTATTAACATAATTATTATTGTTTTCAGGAATTTGATGACCAAAGTTTATGTAAACCGAAAAATTATTTATGCCCACCGCTTTAGTATAGTTTTCATATATAAAAAAGCTAAGTGTATCTTTATACAAAGGGGCTTTAACGGTTTTATATACAGTAGTTGTATCGCCATTAGGAAACACACGCTGAACACGTACGCTATAATATGCATGAATGGCTTTACCTGTGTTAGTCATTACAACTTTTATTCCTATAGAGTCAGCGGGGTATGTTTTGGTATCAAAAATTACATCAGCATTTGTAAGGCTATAATCCGGTTCGGGTACAGTATTTGCTCTTATTGCCGGATCGCCATGCAGGGTCATTTCTTGGCAAGTTTCCATAAGCAAAGAATCTCTGAAAGATACGGTGTTTGGAACCATTAATTTTTTAATACCGTTTTTAATACAGTATCCATAAGACTGACCGTAATTTTCATAACTAAACTGTTTGTAAAACTCTTGTGAATAATAAAACAATTCGGCTGCTACTCCCTCTGATGTGGTGGCTATAAAACCTATAGACCCTTTGTTGTTAGGTGCAAGTACCCATTGTTCGCTACTGGTTACTTGGTTTATACTAAAAATATCGCCGGTAAGGCATGAGTTTGCTAAAATGAAAGGAATTTTTGGTGGATTGTTATAGGCGCTTGGGGCATCAATGTTTTGATCGAAACCCGTAGGAGAACCGTGCCCAAAAAAAGTCATTAGTGAAACTCCTTGGTTAATTAATTGGGTAACAGAGTCGTTGGTGTTTATACTAATAGGTGCTGTTGATGTTTTGTAAAAAGAATAAACGGCGCCTCCAACAAGAGTATCTTGGTAGATTTGCTTCAAACTATTCATGTACCCATTAAAAGAAAGTTGGTCACTAGGAGTAATTCCACCAATAAAGTGTATGGCACGTTTGCGCCATAAAGAGTCGGCGGGTTGACTTTCATAAAGTTGAACCTTGTCTAAATAATTAAACACATCCTGATCGGTTTGCGCGGCAAGCCTACCGGTTGGTATAGCGGGCTCCGGATAAAAAGTTGATCCGGGTAAGCCCACGGTTAACATATTGTCTGAAGAAGGATTTCCAAAAGATGGTACCAAACAAGAACCAAATGCAAGTGATGTTGTAGGTTGATTTTGGTAAACAGCTTCCCAAGCATGTACCCCTTTGCCAAGTAAGAATAAATTAGCGGGAGGCGAAATGTTGTTTGTACTTGCATTGTTAATTAAATAGGCGCAAAAGTTTTTAATGGCCATAGGGTTAATTTCTACGCCATAAGCAAATTGGTCGTAAAGATCAGTTGAATTAGCTAAAACAACATTATGGTGCCCGCCCGCCCCACTTCTGTATGCTTTATAAGCTGTTGCGCTAGCATTTAATTTTGGATGAGATATAATTATATAAGCCGAATCGAGATTGGGCTGAGAAAGATAATTTACAAAAACTCCGTTACCATTTACAGGTTTAATGTTTAATGGATTATGCACACTTGCCCATGATGATAAAAAACAAAACTTAACACCACCTGTATTAGGCACCAGTACTTTTGGGGTAGTTGCTGATAAAAAAGAAATCATGCGGTTAGTAGTATCTATTAAAATACCCTGTGTACTACCGCTGTTAAAGTTTGTAATATTTAAATTAGACTTACTTTGACCTGAGACATCATCTGGAATAAACATTTTTTCTTGGGTTTGCCCTAATAAATTAAATGTTTGTGGATATACAACCCTAATGTAATTTACATTAATAATGTTATCAATAGTTGGAGCGCCATTAACGGAAGCTGCGGGGTTTATTAAAGAGGTTACATCTATGTTTGTATTACCTGTTGTACTAAATAAACCTTGATTTAAATTGTAAGTAATTCTTCTAGAACTATACGCGTCGGTTGAATAAGTGCCTAATACTTGTGGTGTGGTACTTCCTTGATAATCTATTTGTATAATATGATCGGGGCTAGCACCAGAAATATCGTTACCGCCTGAAAAACAAATTGTAACATAGGGTGCTGTTGGGCTTGCGCTATAAGATGAAGAGGTAGTAAAAGGAAATGAAAACACATTTGGATAACCAGCACTATTGTTTGTTTGACCAAGATAAGATTGACTTACAAAACCTTCGCCGGTTAAATAGCGTGGGTTGTCTTTATTTATAATATTAAGCGGACCAAAAGTATAATCAGTTTGTGGAGAAAAAATATCGCGTATATAATAAGGTGCCGGTATAGGATAACTACTGTAACTAGTATCGGTGTTTAAAACCAAACGTTTGTTAGTAGTAGATGAGTTCCAGGTAAGAAACACAGCCGAAGTATCATTAATTACGCTATAATATGGATTGGTTAAGTAAGGAGCGTTTGGAAATATAGAATATAAAAGAGAATCGTCTTTTCCTGTGTTTTTTTCGGCATAAAATAAAATGTAGTCGGCGGTATTAAGTACATTATCTGCTTCGCCGGCTATATAGGTATAAAGTTCTTTCCCTTTTTGAAAAAGCTGTATGTTTTTTGGATTTATAGTGCCTATAGGCACTCCTGCATTGGCCAAAGAAGTTGAATCTAATTTGTATAAACTATCTCCCGAAATTTTTATTTTATAATATTTTTGACCCGAAACAATCCACTCATTACCAAAAAGAGTTGTTTGCGAAAACCCATAAAATGTTAGTAGTATAAATAAAACCGTGTATGTTATACGCGCACGTAGCATTTAATAAATTTAAGCTTTTGGTTTAGGAAGATGTAAATTATCGATGTCAATTTTTAAAGAGAAAATGTTACTGTATAAACCAATGCCGTTGTTTCCGCCACCAAAATAGGTTAGCGCATAATCTAACTGAAAAATTTTATATCTAAGTCCAACACCTACACTTGGTGAAACCACCGTTATTGATTTGCCAGATACATCAGTCATTTTTTGTACGTTGTTTAAGCCACCACGTAAATAAATAATGCCTAGGTAACCAACCTCTAAGCCCATAACGGGGTCGGTGCTAAAGGCTCTTGTTGCAATTACCACGTTACGTTTACCATCAAAAGTGGTTATTAAATTTATTTCGGGAGTGATAGTTAATTTATTTTGTAATAAACTAAAAGTGCGAGATGCCCCCAATATCAACCTCGGCAGGGTTACCTCTAATGAGTTTGATGGGATAGTGTTGTTTGTAATTGCAAAAATTTGTTTTTGTGCATCGGTTAAGGTGTAGGTGTAAGCGTTAAATGTACCTGTAATATCGCGCGCCACAGCAGCAAAATGCCATTTTTTATACGAGTATGATGCACCAACATCAAACCCAAAGCCCCACGAGCCACCAAAAGGGCCTAGTTTATTGCGAACAATTTTTGCTGTAGCGCCCACATTAAGCCCCTTTAGTTTAGGGATTTTACGTGCGTAAGAAAATAAAGCCGCAAAGTTGGTTACCGAAAACTTACTTATTAGGTTATAATTTACATTGTTATTATTATCTACTAAATTTAAGGTGTTGGGAATATTATCAGTACCAAAACGTATAATGCTTACCGAGGCAACACTATTACTATCTATACGGGTTGAAAGGGCGCCGTAATCGTACTTTGAAATACCGGCATAGTATTCGGCATGCATTAAAGCTAGTTGAAACTTGGGCTTAATTTTTAGCAAATTTGCTGGATTAAAGTACCCTGCCGACACATCGTTTGTGGTTACAATGCTTGCACCCCCCATAGCCAAAGACCTGGCGCTTACGCCAATAGCTAAAAACTCGTTACTGTATTTGGCAACCTGTGCAAATGCAACACTGCTACAAACCAATAGACCAACTAAAAGATTTTTTTTGAAAGAAAACATTCGGGTAAATTTAATAAATTTTAACTAACAACGCACAAATTGGGTTTTTAGTATCAAATTCGGTTTTTCTTGTAAAGATGGATGTAAATAGTGCCTTTTTCAAAACTCTTTACAAGCGTATAGTTTTTTTCTAAATAGATCTTACGTTGTAGACTATAGTTATTGCAAATGTTACTGTCGGCAATGTATAGGTTGCTGTTCATTTCGGTATCGCTTAGTAAGTCGTACTCTTTAGTCGAATCGTTCATTAAATAATAAGCATCATTAAAATAAACCTGAAAACCTGCTGCTACATCTTTTAAGGCAATATTGTTTTCTGTCACATAATTATCGAACTCTTTTCGGACATCAAAATAATCAAGACTTTGCAAGGTGCAATCCCAAGCGTTGCCATATTTATTTGGTTTTATAAGCCGACTACTTTGCACTAAAAACAACACAAAAACCACCGATAAAATCGCCATTTTTTTTGTACTGTAGGTGGAAATAGAAAAAACAAATGCAGGAATTGCCAACACATATAACAGTAAAAAATAACGGTTATTTATAGGGTTTGATATGGGCACCGAAAAAAGTAAAATGCTGCTAGCTGCTAACAACACAAAAACAATAGGCTCATCAATTTTTTTGTGATTAATACAAAACAAGCCCATAAACACAAGGGCAATTATATTAGCAAAATCAGTAAGTTTAACTAAGCACCAAAACAAGTTTTTTACCATGCCGGTAAACCCTAATAAGCTTCTATACTCTATGGTTGCTGGGTTTTCAAAAAACCAACCACTTATATTACGATGAACAAATAACCAAACAATTGAAACTAAAACAGAAAAAAATAAGTACCAGGCGCTTTTTTGTTTTTTAATAAACGTAAAATAAAGCCACACTAAAATTACAAAGGGCAGAGCTCTAAAATTAAGCAAACACAATAGGGTAGATGATAATGCTATACGCGATGCTCGCTCGTCTTTAATGGCATTTAGCATATACAAACCCAGAAAAACAAAACAAATTTCGCTGCTAAAATAAATGCTTTGCGCTTCAATAGCTGGGTGTATAAGTGTTAGCATTAAAACAAACAATGTTTTTTCGGGAGATAAATATCGCCTGCAAAAAAGTTGTAGTTGATATAAAAACCCAATTACAAAAGGGATGACAGATATGTGTGCCACCCATAATTTAAACCCAAAAAACTTAAACAATAAAGCTAAATATACGGTGTAAATAGGAAAATAGCCATTGTCAATAAACCCATTTGTGTTAGGAAATAAATCTGTAAAACTTGTATCTAAAAAATAATGAGCTGTTTTTACTTGTATATACATATCCCAAAAAACGGGAGTGTTGCAATAACACAAAACAATAATAGTATATATAGCACTTACTAAATACCAAGCCCTTTTTTGAATAAATTTATACAGAAGCATTCTGCCCAAAGTTACAGTACTATTAGTAAAAACACACATAAAACTTTTTCTTCTTTCCACAAACCAATAAGAAATGAAAAGCACTTATTGAAAAAATGGTGTTAAATTTGGCACACGATGTTTAAATTATTTTCGGGAATACAAAAAGTCGTAAATTTTATTGGCGACAAAATGTGGCGTATACGCCTTAACAAGCTCGACAGAAAACAGGGCATTTTAATAAAGCAGTTACGTATAATCACTTTAGCTGTTAAAGGGTTTAATGAAAAAAAATGTTTGGTAAAGGCATCGGCACTTACGTACTATATGCTGTTTTCTATTGTTCCGTTTTTGGCTTTGCTATTTGCTATTTCTAAAGGGTTTAATTTGCAGCAAAAATTAGAAGCTTATTTGTTACATGATTTTTCGCAACATGCAGATATACTTACACAAGCGTTTCAGTATGCTGATAAAATGCTGCAAACCACGCAAGGCAGTTTAATTGCCGGGGTGGGCATTATACTTTTAATATATACGGTGTTGAGTTTGTTAAGTAGTATAGAAAACTCGTTTAACGAAATATGGGAAATTAAAAAAGGAAGAACGTTTGTTAGACGCATAACTGATTACATTGCCATTATGTTGTTTGCGCCCATTTTTCTTTTTGCCTCAAGCGGAGTAAGTATTTTTTTAAACACCGAATTTACAAACATAGAGAGTTTGGCCTGGCTCAGTCATCTTGGGTTTTTGTTTAAGGTTGTTTTAAAAATCACGTCTCTTTTATTGCTGTCGGGGATGTTTACATTTATATACATAGTGCTGCCCAACACACGCGTAAAATTTAAATCTGCTATGTGGGCGGGCATTGTAGCTGCTATTGCATTTGATTTATTACAGTGGGCATATATTAAATTTCAAATTGGTGCAGTAAAGTACGATGCTGTTTACGGAAGTTTTGCGGCACTGCCTTTGTTTTTAATATGGATACAATATAGTTGGTTTATTGTTTTGTTTGGCGCTGAATTATCGTTCGCAAATCAAAACGTAGACCATTACGAATTAGAAACAGAGATAGAAAACATTAGCACCCGTTGTAGAAGAGTTATTTCTTTATTGATTGCCAATTTGGTGGTGAAAAATTTTATAGCCGGAAACCCTCCGCTTACCTCTACGCAAGTAGCTGAAAAGCTTGATATGCCGGTGCGTTTAGCCCGATTGATTATTTTTGATTTTACTGAAACCAAAATTTTTGTTGAAGTAAAAACGGATAAAGAAAAAGAAGTAGCTTACCAACCCGGTATTTCAGAAAACAATTTAACGGTAAAATATATTTTAGATAAATTAGACACCAAAGGCGTAAACGAATTACCCATACATTCTGCTACTGAGTTAGAAAACATACATAAAGTAATGAATGAATTTGACCAAGTGATAAAAGATAACAAAGGGACTATTTTAGTAAAAGACATTTTATAACGTAACCACCAAACAATATGAAAAAAGCAATTATTATTTTAGTGTGTATTTTATCTTTCAAATTGATAAACGCGCAGGCTACACAATACAATGGTAGCTGGGCACTTTGTAAAGTAGTTACTGCTGCCGGCGACACGCAAGTGGTTTCGACTATCGATGTACGTTATGTAACCTATAATTTTACCTACAACAACACCTTTACTTCTTTTCGTAAAGAGCAAAATGAAGAGGTTAGTGGTGTGTGGAGCTTTGATTTTAAAACCAAAGCAATAAGAATTAGGAATTCTCTTTTTATGAAAACCCGAACTAAACTAGAGAACTACGATATTGCAATAAACAAAACAACTCCTAACTATTTTGTAGAGATTAAAACAGAGAACGAAAAGAAAAAATTATTCACTTATTATATTTACTGTAAAGTAAAATAAACCCTACAAAATAATAATATCGTGGCGGTATAAAAGTGCGTGTAAGTCTTGCGACAGGAACTTTGCTTTTTTAATATTGTTTAATTCAGGGTCTACCAAAAAGTTTTTTGAGGTGGTAAAATCCATGCCCGATAGGTTGGTGTTAGCAAACAAAGCTTCATACAAATCGCAATTTATAAGGGCAGACTTAGATAAATCAGCCTGTGTAAAATTTACACCATGCATTTTGCAGTTTTTAAATATGCTTTTGTTCATACGCTTTCTATCAAACGAAGCATAATCCATTAAGCAGCCATCAAACAAAACACAAAAACCAAAATCTTTAGTTTGAGAAAAATTTGCACCCAATAATTTACAATCGCTAAAAGTAACATCCTGCAATTTGCAGCTTTTAAAATCGGCGTTGCTTAAGTTGCAATTTTTAAAAATGCAATCAACAAACTCTAAATTTTTTAAACTGATAAAAACACAATTAGTAAACTCACAGTTTTCAAATTCTTCTTTATCTGTTTTTTCAACAGAAAAATTAATGTTTTTTATAAGCTCTTTGTTTTGTTTCATTTGCTTAAACTAAACCCTCCAACAAATTATCATCAACCAAATTAGGGATAGTGACTTTTAAATTAGGTGTTCTGTTCATTTCGCGTTTAATGGCAAACAAAGCTTCTTTATTGCGTGCCCAACTACGGCGTGCAATGCCATTGTTTACATCCCAAAA
>DATHOW010000188.1:0-7256 GCA_035484495.1 Bacteroidia bacterium
TTAGCCCATTTGGCAATGCGCAAATTAAAGCCCGGGTAATCAATTAAAATAAGTGCATCGGGTTTGTGTTTTAAAATATCCTCCTTACAAAAAGAAATATTTTTAAGAATGGTGCGTAGATTTATAATAACCTCTACAAAACCCATAAAGGCTATTTTTTTGTAGTGTACAATAATTTCGCCGCCTTGCGCCTCCATTAAATCGCCACCCCAACAACGAAAATGAGCTTTTTCATCAACCTGCTTTATAGCCTTTAATAAATTAGAACCGTGTAAATCGCCCGATGGTTCGCCCGCTATAACGTAGTAGTTCATGTAAGGTTGTTATTGTTTTTTAATCGCTCCAACTATATTCTACCCAGGTTTTTAAAATCACAATAATAAACCCATACACAAGCGTAGATAATAAAATACCACGTGTTGTTTTGTAATATTCTTTATTGATAAATAAAAAGAACATCCCCAAATTTGGAATTAAGCAAAGACTTAAAACCGCTGATAACACACGCCCTAAAAGCAAAAAATTAAAAAATTGAGGGATGAAATTTATGAATTTAAAACTCCACAACCAATAACCACACAAAGAAATAAGGGGCAGCAACAAACCTGCTATAATGCCTGTAATAAAATTATTTAGCCTAGTTCTGTACATTAAAATATTTTTGATAAAGTCGGAATGTGTTTATGCAAAGTCATATCAAAACCAACAGGCACAACGGTTACATAACCTTGTTCGTTTAAATACAAATCTGTGTCCGGATGATTTTTTTCAAAGTTCACTAAGTTGCCAGTAAGCCAGTAGTAAGGCGTTCCGTATGGGTCTTTACGCTCATCAAAATCTTCAACCCAATTACTTTTAGCAGCACGGCAAACTTTTATGCCACGTATTTCATCTGCTTTTAAATTAGGGATGTTTACATTTAAGCAAATAGTTTCTTCATGTTTTTGCGCCAACATTTTTTCAATAATTTCTTTTATATATTTTTCGCCTTGTGAAAAATCGGCCTCAATAGAATAGTTACATAAAGAAAAACCAATAGATGGTATCCCTTCCATAGCACCTTCTATGGCGGCACTCATAGTACCCGAATAAATTACATTTACAGCTAAATTAGAACCATGATTAATGCCCGATAAAATTAAATCAGGTTTACGAGGTAGTATTTTATGAACGGCAATTTTCACACAATCTACCGGCGTTCCGCTGCAAGCATGCTCAAAATCAACCTGATGGTGTTTTGTTTTATGCAAGCGCAAGGTAGAGTTAATGGTTATTGCATGCCCCATGCCCGATTGGGGCTTATCGGGTGCAACCACACAAACCTGCCCAAATTGTTTGGCAATGCTGCTTAAAAATAAAATGCCGGGTGCGGTAATGCCGTCGTCGTTGGTAATTAAAATAAGTTTTTTGTGCTGCATAGTAAAAAGACAAATATACATTTTTAAGATAATAATTAAGGATAGATAACATAAGTGCCTCACACCTAAATAACTAGCTATTCGTTACCCATTTAGCTGGTCTATTAATTGAAAAATCGTATTTTCGTGCTGTTGAAAAATGTTGAGCAATATATAGGCGAACTTTTATTTGAGCACGACTGTGTTATCATTCCTGCCTTTGGCGGATTTGTAGCACGTGCCGCATCAGCTTATTTTGCTAAAACGGGTAATGTTTTATTACCCCCTTCAAAGTCTATTGTATTTAATAAGAACTTAGCTAATAACGATGGGTTGTTGGCTGGGCACATTATGCAAAAGGAAAATGCTACTTATCAGCAGGCTACTGCTATTATAGAGAATTTTGTAAGTCATTGTAAACAACAACTAGAAACTCAAAAACGTTTTGAATTAAGCGGACTTGGGGTTTTATATAAAAGTGCTGAAAACACTATTTTATTTGAGCAAGATAACCGAGTAAATCACAATCCTAATGCTTTTGGTTTACCGGCTGTTAGCGCTATTAAATTAGTGAAAGAAGAAAAAGTGATTATTCCCGTTAAACCAAACCTACAATACAGAACTACACCTGTTGCCAAAACGCCGGCTAAAAAACCTATCCGCCGAATTGCTATTGCAGCAGTTATGGCATTTTGCATCATCTCTCTATTATTTTTAGTTACTAAAGAAAACCCACTTAATAGTGTAATGGCTACTTTAAGTCCATTTAAAGGAAACAGTAAAACATTAACTGAAACTAAAATAAACAACGCTACAAAACAACCTGTTGTTGCCGAAACGACAAAAGAAATTGTTGCAGTAAAAGTGCCTGTTGTAACACCTGATACCGTTAGCATTGATAAAACAAGTGTTGTAAAAGCAAGCGAAGTTATTTCTGAATGGTACAAGCAACCTTACCAAGTTGTGGTTGGTTGTTTTGCTGTAAAACAAAATGCTTACAAGCTTATCAATCAGCTTGAGCAACAAAATTTACAAGCAAGCATTGCAGGTCAAAACGCTAAAAACCTTTATGTAGTAAGCGTTGCCGGATTTGCTGATGAAGCAACGGCACGTAAAAAATTGCTGCAAATAAAACAGCAGTATACTTCTGCCTGGCTTTTTAAGAGATAAGATTTTACATCTGTTTCTCTTTACCATTACCTAAGTAATACAAATAAATTACACACTTATTTAAAGTCGTTTTAAGCGGCTTTAAAAAAAGCCGTAGTGTTTTACCACAACCACACAATACAGTTTGTAATGCAAAAAGAACGTGTTTTATGATGTATAAAAAAGCCGTAGTGTTTCAGTAAACAGTAGCTCATTTTTTAGCTAAAATGAAGGAAGGGAAATTTCTCCCCTTCTAGTATTCTAGTAAGTTCTATGTTAGTGGTTGTAAAAAGACCCTCTGTTGGTTGTTTTTTGTTTATATGCTTGGTTATTTAAAATGTAATAAGCCTTATAAAAAATTAATTTACAACAACTTGCCACTATTTTTTGTTGGTTGTTTTGATGGTTATTTGTTGGCTACATTTTAAGGGTTTGTTGGTTGTTGTTACAAAACCATCTTTAAAATTTAACAGACAAGTAACTTTGCTACAATAAACTACTAGCTGAATTTATAGTTACGATAGTAGCCTTTAGATCCTGTATAAACTAATAAGCCTTTGCCTTTAAATGCGGCATCATATAAACCAGGCACCATATCAAAATCAGGTGTGAAATCTCCTTCTTTTATACGACGCTCTCTATCAGTTTCCATCGCTTCGTATTGCGCTACGTTAATTTTATAACGCTTATCTAATATAGCTTTTAAGCCTGCTTTTGTTGCAATCTCTTTAGATTTTTCGGTAACTAAAACGCTATAAAACTCAGCACAAGAACCTGAACCATAAGAGAACACACCTATGCGGTCGTTAGCTTTTAAATCAACATGATCTATAGTAGCTAATAGTGCAATAAACACACTACCACCATAGGTGCCACCAATGTCTTTTGAATAAGTAATTGATGGTAAAACTTTTGTTTTAAAACTTTCGGTTACTTCTTCTATAGTTGCATCAGCACCCATGCGCATTAATTGCTTGTGTGCTCTAAAGCTAATTCCGGCAAAAGGAACATGATATACATTGCTTTTAAAATAAGTGTTAAAGTCCACTCCTTCTACATTTGCTTCGTACTCCTCGTAAGTAGCAGCTAAAGCTTCCATGTAAGAAAATAAACTGTGTTCGCTGTTTCCTGTTTCTAACCAAGGCAACGGACGAATAACATCTGCCACCTCATGCGCATAAACACCAAATTTTTCTACTTCTAATTCTAAAAAATCAGGTTTATCAGAAATTAATAATGCTGCAGCACCACCACCACATACATATTCCCAAGGTTTGTGTATTGAGTTTAAACTTTCATCGGTAGTTATAACCAAGGCTTTTTGTCCTTTACGAACTAAACCCGATGATAACCAACCTATAGCCATTTTTAAAGCAGCGGTACCTGAGTAACAAGCAATTTTTACTTCAAAGTGGCGACAATTGCTTGGTAAACCTAAATGTTCTAGTACCCAAGAGCTAAGTGCTTTTTCGCCATCTAATCCTGTTTCAGAAGCAACAATAAGTAAGCCGATAGAATCAATGTCTTCTTGCGTAAGCATTGGCTTTGCAGCATTAACTGCCATGGTAACCGAATCTTCCCACGGTGGGTTTACACCGCGTTTTTCAACCATTAACTCTTTACGCATGTGTTCTACATCATAACCACGCTCTTTTGCCAGGGTTACTAAATCCAACTGCAAAGCCGTTGGATACACATTTATCTTTTCTATTCCGTATTTTTTCATGTAGATTTTTTCTCTAAAAAGAGATTATTAATCAGCCCAGTCTAAACCGCCATTAACTTCAATAGTTTGTCCGTTTACATAACTCGCCGCATCCGACCCAATAAATAAAATTACTTCGGCAACTTCTTCTAACAAACCTAAACGTTTAGCAGGGCAATGTTGTACCCAAAAACCTCTTAAAGCATCGCTTAAATTTTCTTTAACCATATCGGTTTCAAACATACCCGGCGCAATAACATTAGATGTAATTCCTTTTTGCCCGTACTCCTTAGCAATAGTGCGCGACAAGCCAATTAAACCAGCTTTACTGGCTGCATAGTTTGCCTGACCCGATAAACCATCTTTTGCAATAGATGATAAACTTATAAAACGCCCTTTACGATTAGATAAAAACACCGGTAAAAAAGCACGCATTACATAAAACGTACCACTTAGGTTAGTGCCTATAACATCATCCCACTCATCATCAGTCATGCTAAAGGCAAGGTTGTTTCTGTTGATGCCGGCATTATTAATAACGGTGTCAATTGAATCAAAATCATCAAGTACGGCATCAACTACATTAACCACTTGCTCGTTGTATCGCACATTTAGTTGGTAGCCCTTGCACATTTGATTTGGTGCAATTTTTTTAGCTTCAGCAAGTATAGCAGCAACATCTGTATTAGGATTGTTATACGTAAAAGCAACATCATGACCTCTTTCTAAAGCCATCATCATTGTTTTGTACCCAATGCCTCTTGAAGCGCCTGTTATAAAAATTTTCATAAGAATTACCTCTTGTTTTTCCCTGTGTATTTTTTAATTAAGCTGATACTGTTTAAGCCACCAAAACCGAAAGAGTTTTTTAATAAAATATTTATTTCGTGTTTTGTTCTGGTATTTCTGCAAACATCTATATCAACTTCCGGGTCTAGATTATCGATATTTATTGAAGGGTGTAATTCATTTCTGTTCATTTGCAAAATTGCAGCAACTGTTTCAACAGTAGCAGCACTCCAACAAGTATGACCTAACATAGATTTAGGTGCATTTATTTTTAATTTTTTGCAATGCTCTCCAAATACATCTTTAATAGAACGTAACTCCGTTAAATCTCCTAATGGAGTTGAAGTAGCGTGAGCGCTCACATAATCAACTTCTTCAGGTTTTACACCGCAATTTTTTAATAAGCGTTTCATTAAACGAGCTTGACCAACTTGAGATGGTTGAGGCAAATGGTTACCATCTGATGATGATTCTACACCTAAAATTTCAGCATAAATTTTTGCACCACGTGCAATTGCATGATCATAATCTTCTAACACTAAAGAAGCTGCACCATGAGATGGAACAAATCCTTCGCGTTTAGTATCATAAGGGCGACTTGCTTTTTCAGGTGTATCAGTAAATGATTTATAAGAAATAGCACCCATAATGGCCATGCCTTGTAAATCAAGTGGCGAATAATCAAGTACCGGCGCAACAACCATAGCAACCGGTACATCGTGCAATTGAATTTCATCAACCGCACAACGTAATGCTACGTTACCACTTGCACAAGCAGCACCAACTGTATAAGCAGGGCCATGCAATTGTAAAATATCGGTTACGCTACCAACGTGGTGTGTATCTAAACCATACAAGGCAAATAACCCATCTACAAAATCAGGATCGTCGTTAAACACATCATGGTTTTCGAAAGTATATTTTTGGTTTAGGTTATGACCTGCTACAACAGTAGCAATGTTATTACCATCTTTAATTTCGGTTATATAACCAGAATCTAACATAGCCTCAACAGCTGTTTGTAAAGACACAGCGATAGAGAAAGGAGATTTTTTTCCTAATTTGTTTAAACGAGCAAATACATCATCAGGTACTTTGCCTTTATAACTATCAATTTTTGAATTGATGTCATACTCACCTAAGTCGCCACCAACTTTGCTATATATTTTACTAGAATCTAAGGTTTTCCAGTTACAAATAGCAGATTTTCCTGCTAACAGGTTTTCTATAAATGAATCTAAATTATCTCCAAGTGGAGTGTTGATTGACATTCCTGTTACAACTACGCGTTTTTTTAACATAAACGTTTATTTTTATTTTTATTATGGATAATATACTTCTAAAATACTGTGCGAATATATCTCATTATTTATTAAAACCTGCGCACTCATCAATCCCATAAAATCATCATCTTCGATAGATTTTACGCGAATTGTTAAAATATCTCCAGGTTTAACTCCTTTATTGAAGCCTGCATTGTGTACACGGGTAAATAATCCTTTAACGGGTTCGCTTGTTTCTTTAATTTCTGTGGTGTTATTTTTAGTAAAGTAAGACAGACATAAACCCGCTTGCCCCATAGTTTCTACCTGAAACACACCCGGATAAACCGGCATGCCAGGGAAATGACCTTCAAATACAGGATCTTTTGGGTCTACTTGGCTGGTTACTTCAATTATAGATGCTTCAACATTTACTGCCGTTATAGATGAAATCAACATAAAAGGTGGACGATGCGGGATGATTTTATAAATAGCATCCGCGCCAAAGTTTACTTTAACAGTGCCTTTAGCGGGCAATTCTATTACATCTCTTTTTAAGCTATTAATTAAAGCTTCTCTTTCTTCAAAGTTCACAGTACAATATTAAATTTTAATTTTTTTCAAAATGTTAGTTAACACTTCACCCGGACCAACTTCTTTAAAATCACACTCACCTTGGTACATAACGTACTCAATGCCCTGTAGCCATTTTACACGGTTATCTAACTGATTAACCATATTTTTTAAAATGCCCGGCACATCATCAGGATAAGGTGCTGCCGAGTAATTAGAAATAACCGGAACGGTACATTTATTTAGTTTCATGCTTGAAATAAAAGACTCAAATTGAGCTTTTACAGGAGTCATGTATCTTGAATGGAAAGCGCCACTTACTTTTAAAGGAATAAACACAAAACCTTCTTCCTCAAAAAAATCAGCTGCTTTATTTAAAGA
>DATHOW010000189.1:0-18012 GCA_035484495.1 Bacteroidia bacterium
AAAATTTAAACAATAAAAGTAGACAAAATTTAAAGTAAATACAATAATTAATTAAAATTACAAAACAACTCCTTAAACAAATAAGGCTAGTTTAATACTAAAAAAATCAATACAAGGCGCAAATAATTAATTCATTACTACAAAATTGATATAGACACCATATGCAGCAAGCAATAATATGAAAGCACTAATAGATCCAATTTTAATGATTTTAAATACATTATATTGATTTGTTATGTTTTTAAAAACATTTAATCCCACTATTAAAAAAGCCGGGTAAAACGTAAATAAACATCTCGACTCACTACTGCAAATAATTATTGAAAACAATAAAAACATAAAGAAAGCCGGTAAATATATGTAGTAATAATTTATAAAATTCTTCCTTTTTATAAATTGCAAAAAAGAAATAAAAATCATGACAGTTATAAAAAAGACATTCATAATTGAATTTAAAACAATAATAAACATATTAATGATATTATTATTTACAAATTTTTTACTTTGAACGGGTTGATACAACAAGCATAATATAGCCCGCTTTCGGGCTTTAAATTTATAAAAGAAATTAGTGTTGCTTGCAAGAGTTTTATTTGCGACATCCATCTTTAATTTAAATAAATCAAAAAATTGCTTTCTCTTTTCTGAATTTATAGGGGATTCATAAACCGAGTCAATCAAAGACCTAATTGATATTAAAGAATCAATCGTAAACTTATCATTGAACAAATCAGGAGGGAAAATTTTGTTATCAGGTCTATAAAAATTATTAACAGTAAGAACATGATTAGGCAAAAACCAAATATAGTTTGATGTTTTATAATCATAAGGAAGCGTATATCTGTTTCCTCCAAAAGCCACAATATAGTCCCTAATCATTGGTTCGCATTCTAACAAATCACCTGATTTATCTGTACGGATAGAGTACTCGTAAGGTATAATTTTATTTGTTATTTGGTAGTTTCTATAAGTCCAAAGTCCAATAAAAAAAAGAAAAATAAATGAAAATGTGTACACTAATTTATTTGACTTAAGGAATAAGGCTACACTTATTTTTATTTGAGAAAAATCAGCTATTTTAAAAACAAAGAATGGGATAAATACTATAAAAAAAGGTCTTAAAAATATTAACCAGGTAATTAAAAAACATACCGCAATAAATTTGGCATTCAATCTTAATTTCTCTTCAGCAAGTAAATAAATCGAGGCTATAATAAACAAAGAAGATCCGATTGTCTCAGATAATACAAACGAATTAAATTCATCCAAATAAGAACCCAATGAAAGGAACAAAAACACACTAAAAAGTATAAACCTATTATTTACTAGTTTATTTAAATATTTAAACAAAATTCCAAATGCGATAGATTGAATAATAATTTGAATGATAACAAATAGTTTTACTGCTTGAGATATAGAAAAAAAAGTCAATAGAGGGACTAAAATTATAGCCATACCAGGCATTCTAATAACATAACCAACCATATCGTCCTGAAAGCCAGAAATATAATAATGTCCGTTAACAACATAATTATACGCCAATTTTACATACCCATCAGCATCACCAACTATTCTATTATCTCCAATAAAATGGAAATTCGATAAAAAAATCAGAGCAAATAATTTACAAATGAAAATACAAAAGCAAATAAATACTATACTCTTACTTTTAAAACTATCGAATAGCATTTTCATAAATTATTGTTTAATATATTTTAAATAATTATTTGCTTCAGGGCCAACATTAAAAATTAAATCCAATATGGTAACACCATGCTGAAACGGTTTGTGTAATTGTTCGTATTCCAGATACCCTGAATAATCCATCCATTCAACATCTATAGATTCTTTATTAAATAAATCCGTTTGTAAATAGTTTTTTGCCGCCGGACCAGATATATAAATATCCGCATTTAATTTTTTACATGCATTAACTAGTTTCATATTCCTATCCCCCTCTAAGTTTAACTCTCTCGAATCAATAATTTGAGTTTTAATTTCCAACATTTCACAAATAGCTTTAATAAAGGAAATATTTATTTCTGAAATAAAATTGCTTTGATTTTCGTATAAACTAAATACTCTTTCTTTAAATTCATCAAAATATTTAGCCCTTGAATAACTTCCTTGTAACGATGATATATGTTTTTTTTGCCAATTATTAACTGAAATTTTAGATTCAAATATTTTTTGACTCAAATTCTCTTGCCTTACCGGTATAGTAAGCCATTGTAATCCGTTTTGAGTGCTAATTAAATTTCTATTCCGCCAATCATTTTTTGTATACTGCACTTCATCATAAATAACAAATACATCTGATTTAGCTATTAAATCAAAATACCCTTTCCACGGAATATAATTTGATTGAAGGATTGCAATTTTTTTACTCATTTTAATTTAAATAGTTTCTTATCTTTTTAATATATAAATACTATACAGTCCAAAAAACACCACGAAACAAATAATAGTAATAATTTTTAAACCCTTTAACCATTTGATTTTACCATTTATTAAAACATCTTCATTTAGCCCAACCATTAAAAAAGCCGGAAAATAGCAAAACAAGCCTCTCTGCTCTTTAATGGTAAAGTAAATTACATACATTAAAAGTAAAAAAACCGCAGGTAAATATACATAATAATGCTTTTTAAATATTCTTTTGTAAGAAAAGCTAAAAAAGGATACGATAATAATTAAGGAAATAAAAAATACATTCAAAAAGATATTTAAATATATAATAATATTCCTCAGCAAATTATTTGCGCTAATTGGAGTCTCCTGTATCGGCTGAAACAAGAAAATTATTGCTTCATCCTTTTTTGTTTTTAATTGATAAAAAAAATTCGTATTTTTTTTTAATACTTCATTTGCCATTTTTATTTTAGCTTTAAACTCTTCAAAAAAAACTACTCTTTTTTTAGACGTAGGGGCTGTTACCAGTATAGAATCAACTAATATTCTAATATTAATCAGCGAGTCTATATTCATTTCATTCCCAAAAACAACCGAAGGAAAAATACTGTTTGAAGGTCGTGAGAAATTCATTTTTTTTAGCATAGAGTCTGGATAAAACCAGAGCATTTGAGAAATTTTACTGTCGTAAGGAGTTACATAAAAATCTCCTCCAAAATCTTTAACATAACTTCTTAAATACGGCGCACATTCTTTCAGTTCTGACGTTTTTTCCAACCTAACCGAGTATTCTAAAAACACAAACTCTTTTGTCTTTATGTAGTTTCTAATAGTCCAAATACCCGTAAAAAAAATATTACAAAAATTAATAAACCTACAGCCAAATTATTTTTAATAAATAATTTAATTCCAATCCTTCCTCCCTCAAAATTTAAAATTCGAATGCAAAACAACGGAAGAAAAACTATCATAAATGGCCGTAAAAAAAACAGCCACGTAAACAGCAAACAAATAATTAAAAACTCAGCACTAATTTTAAATTCTTTTTTTTGAAGTAAATAGCAAGAAATAATGATAAATAAAGAAACAGAAATAGTTTCGGCAATAATACTACTTAAATATTGATTTAAATATGATCCAATAGACAAAAATAAAAACAAAGAGTAGTTCATTATTTTGTTTTTATTATTTTTTTTTAGGTAAAAAAATAAGTAGGTAACTGCAACTGATAAAAGTAATGTTTGAAATAAAATAAAAATTTTAACAGCTAAAGAAAATGAAAAAATGTATAAAAGTGGCGCCAATATAGATGCCATGCCAGGCATTCTGTAAACATATTCGGTTACGCCATCAGAACCTCCAAAGCGATATTCGCCTTCATTAACTAAATTTAGTGATGCATTTAAATAATCTATTCCATCTCCATTAAAACTCCACAAAGTATAATTTGCAGCAAAATTAAACTTTAATACAAAAATTAAGTAACATAATTTAAGAATAAATATTGATAAGAATATACTTAGTTTTCTTTTTGTATCTCTATTCTCAATTATCATTTATCTAATTTATTTGTAACAAATAAGTAATTACTTTCACTATCAGCAAAAATTTTAGCTAAAGAAGTATCTGTATTTACAAAAAATTTAGAGCATATAAAGTAATCTATTTTTTTACTTTTTAAATATTCATTTACATTACATTCTTGCGTGTAAAGCGGGAATGCTTCCATCCACTTTTCAACTTTATTAAAAACTTCTTCGTTTTTTAAACTTTTATCGCTTAATAAAGTGTCTTTACAAGTTAAGTTAAGTAAATTACAATTATCGGTTATGTATGAAATAAAGCTTCCTGTTTGTATAGTAATGGAGCTTCTTGATTTAGGATCTAAACTTTCAAGATCTTTTTTAGATAAAACAAAACCTCCTTTAGCCTCTTTATTTAAACTAATAAAATTTGATACGGCATTAACCCATGCTTTGCTAATATTATTTAGATTTTTATCCTCTAAACTCATGTTAAGTGACTTAAAATTATATTCAGAATACGAAAACCATAAACAGATAGCTACTAATATTCCAGCCAAGAAATATTTTATTATACTTTTCTTTAGTGTATCAATTAATAAAAGCAACCCAATAATTACCGTAAAACCAATTGCTGCATATGCAAAATATGGAAATTGATACGCATTATCCAATTTATTTAATGACTGGAAAAGTAAAATACCTATTACTGCCTGAAAACTTACTAAATATAAAATATAATTAAAGTTGCTATCCTTAATCTTGAATCTATTAAGTAAAAAAATTACACCAACTAATGATAAAGACTCTAAACACAAAGTAACTATACTATGAATTACGGCTTTCCAAATAGATAAACTTCCTATTAGAATATCTTTAAATGGGTGATTTACCACTAAGTTATTATTTGGCGCAAAAAAATTAAAAAGCATTGCACTAAATACACAAGCAGCTAAAAGCAAGGAGTTTAGCGTTAAAAATTCTCTTTTATTAATAGTTTTCTGATGTACCAAAAGTATACTAAGAAGAAAAATGCCCCCGAATAAACAAGGAATAATTATAACTGAAATTGCACAACCTATTATAGCTATAAGATACAAATAGGTCCAATTTTTATCTATTATAAAATAAAATATTGGGAGTAAAATATAATAATAAGTTATAAAATTAGGTCTTAACCAAAAATCAGTATAAACAGGGAACCCAGAGCCCAGTATACTAACAATATACAATGGTAAGGTCGATAAAAACACAAATAATACTGAAAATAAAAATTTATTTTTTTTAATAAAACCTAAAGTGCCATAGCAAATACTAGAAATAAAAAATGGATATGTAATATACTTAATTGCTATAATACTTTTAATAGGAAACAAAAAGATAATTAAAGATGTTAGCCACATTTCGAAATAGTGGTATGGTGTAATCCCCTGAAATTGAGAATTGTATTGGTTAAAGAAATGATACAAATTTTCTTGTCTAAACTCTTTTAAAGAGTAGGCTATTTTAGCGTAAAATCTTACATCATACTCAATTGACGTTGGTAAAGTAAAACATCCACACAAAACAAATACGATAGGGAAAATATATAATACAGGAGCTACTTCTTTAAAATTTATTTTGTCAAATTTAAAACGATTTCCATTCTTTAAAAATAAATAGATAAGGACTATACCTGAAAGGAGGTTTATTGTTTTAAAACCAACTACCATAAAAGAGTACAGGCAAATAATTGTAAAAAGACCTAAAAAGGAATTTAAGAAATAGGTTTTTATATTATTATTCAATTTAATATTATAAAATAATAACCCAGTTAGTAAGCTGACTGTAAATAGTATTAAGCCAACGCCTGAAAAAGTTAAAAGTTGAATTATACTATAGCTTGAGCCAATCATAACAATTAGTTTTATTTGGATGATATACCTTAGATATATTAGAAAAGGTAGAATTACCTTGGTAGTATAAATATTGACATTTGCTTAATAAAAACATTTCTACTACGCTTTCTTCAAAAAGTATATACTTTAGTTTCTCTTCTGGGTCGTTATGTAGAGCCCATTGATGCAAGCCTTCCCCATTGAGTTTTGGTTTTTCTTTAGGAAATAAGATTAAATTAGATACATTCTTTACAAACATAGCTTCTATCTCGGTTGAATCAGTCGACAAGTAAACCGGAGAGTCCTTATGTTTTACCGTTATACGATCAATTACTTTTTGCACATCAGTAGTGGGGCGTTTATCTGTGTTTCTGATGTGAATTCCAACTGCATTGTTTAAATTGTTTTGTTTAGTAAAAATTTCAATTTTTTCTATTATAAAGGGTTTTAATCCCAAGTATTTTGGGAGGTCTTCATAATTTATATATGGCAAAAAATCTACGTAATAGAGTATCTGTTCATCCATATTATTAGGTAAATCGCTTCCAGAGTTTAAAGAATTAAAATAATTGCCATCTTTAATTGGTTGCCATCTTCTCCTTAGTTTTTTTAACCAAGAAAACACAAATAATTTATTTGGTAGCTGCCCCCAGAAATTAGGTTGTACATTAACATATAAATCATATACGCCTTCCGATTTATGTTGTTTAAACAATTGTGAGCTATGACTATATTCCGACCAATGTTCTATGTTTTCTACCTCTTCGCTTTGTATGTGCTTTAATTCGAAGCACTTTTTAAAAGCATTAGTTCCTTTTTTATCAAACTGACCGTCATTCCAGTCAATTACTAATATTCTATTATTTATTTCACAATACTTAATAGCTGCAAAAACAGTAACTAGTCTATTACCCAAACCTGCACAAGCTTTAATTATTAGATATTTTTGTTTTTGTAGCATTTTAGTTTTTATGCCGCTAAACTTTCCTTTTTAAAGAATTTATACATGAAATCTCTCAAGAATAACACGCTAGTTGTGGGATAACGAATAGATAAAAATGCGTACTTAAAAAGCACATTAACCTTTTTATTAGGTAGAATATTTAATAGCTGCAAAAATTCACAAATAACATCCGTTTTCTTTATTCTGTTGGATTGCAAATAATCTTCTTTATTTAAATTTCTTCTTCTATATAAAAAAACAATTAAATTATGTAACACTTTTGTTTTAGGGTCTTTAAAAAAACTAGTAACCGACGTTGGGTTAGACCTATAATAATACAACTTATCAGAAATGTTACTTACTTTAAAGTTATTTAATATTAATGAAAACCAATAAACATCTTCAGACCCTAATCTATTAAAATATAGGTTATAGTATCCAACCTTATAAATTACTTCTTTTTTAACTAAAAGAGATGATCCCGTCATAACAACTTTAGTATTTGCAAAACGAAATTTTATTTCAATATCATTTAACGGAAAATTAGTTGCGTATAATTCATTATTTAAATCATCTACTTTAATTATATTACTTCCTACACAAGAACAATCGCTGTTTTTTATTAAAAAGTTAACTAATAATTCTATTCTGTTAAAGGCACTATAATCATCTGCATCTTGGAATGTAATATAATCTCCTGTACATTCTTTCAAAAGTTTATTAGAAGCCTGTAGATATCCTACATTTAATTCATTATGAAATCGTTTTATTCGAATATCATTATATGAATCTATTATTTTTTTTGTGGAATCTTTAGAACAATCATCTGCAATAAGTAACTCAAAATGAGTGTATGTTTGATTTAAAACACTATCAATTGCTGCTTTAACATACTTTTCGCAATTGTACGCTGGCATTATTATGGAAACAAAAGGTTTCTCCATCCTTTATCCCCTTACCATCTCTTTTAATTGATACATGCCTAAAAACAAATAATTATATATAATTTGTGGGTTTAGATAGTATTTCATTTTTTTCAAAAATGGGAAAACAATTTGATTTGTATTTTTCTTTTTAAGTAAAATTTCCTTATAAAATTCTACCTTTTTGTTTGCATCAGCAAGTATCCATTTATGAGCATCAGCTCCCATGTTTATGTACTTTTTCGGATTACTCCGATAATCTATAAACACATCGGCAACTTTTTCCGCACTATCTGCATCCACCATCGGATACAAATCCAAGCCTTTATTTTTGTAAAAAGCATCTCCCCTATGATGAATTAAAGGTTTTTTCATAGCCATAAATTCTATAATACTACTATAGCTATACCACTGCCTATATCCTAATTCACCTACACATATATCACTAAAATAGATAGCAACCATCAAGTCTTTCCTATTCATTTTTTTAAACCATATAACATTATTACTAATGCCAAGTTTAACGATTAATTGTTTTGATTTTTCTACATCTATGCCATACTCCATTAAAATTAACAACGAATCCTTTTTATACTTTTCATTTTTATTCAAATAATCAGCAAAGGCATTAATAAGGTTATTGTTTCCTTTATCAATTTTAAATTCCCCACGCATGCTCCAATCTTGTGAAATTTGTTGAAATACAATAAATTTATATTGACTCCTAATTTCTGAAAATTGCTTGTAATAAGTAGATAGTGCCGGGTAGTTATCTGTATATTGTTTAAAATATAAAAAAGGTGGGGAAGTAATTCTACGTTGAGTTTTACCTCTTATTTTATAATACGGTGTTTCAAACACTTCATCCGACATATCTAAACTTACCGTATCAGCCTCTTTAATTCCAATAAATTGTGCCCTACTAACAATATTGGCCGGTATCTCCCATAATTGTGGCGGATTATTTTTGTATCTAAAAAAAGGATATTGATACAAATCACTTCCATGAGGGAAGTAAACATCAAGTTTTAATCCAGCTTTAAATAAATATGCAGGGGCAAGGTCTGTGCCCATTAAATAATCAAATGAAGAAAATATTTTTTTAATTTGCTGCGAAGTAACGCCTCTAAACGTATCAAAATTCCATCCTAGTTTTATTATCTCATACTTACTAATATCTTCATAAGTGTCGGCTTGCGGTAAAAAATGATCAAATTCTTCTAATAAAAAAAACGTAACCAAATGTCCTTCATCTATCAAATAGCGCCCGATTTGAAAAAACATATTGTTCATATTTCCTATACAAGCAATTTTCATTATTTTTCTAATAACTTAAACGTACCTTCAAATCCTAAGTTCATTAATACATCTATTATACTTAGCCCTTTCACAAATTCTGTTGAATTAAATTGCTTATAAATAGGGTGATTAAAATTATTGTAAATTACTTCTATATTCTGCTCTATATACAATTCATCTTTTTGATAAGCCCCTGCTCCTGCTCCACACAAATAAACCGTTGCACCACATTTTTTTAAAAGATCGATTAATAATTCGTTTGAAGAAAAACGAGGCTCCATCTCAGAGCTCAAACTAACCAAGGTGTCTATATTTAATTTGCTCATTACTTCTTTTATAAACCACACATTTTTTTGGGCTAAATTAACTGTAGGTAAAGAGAAATAATTTTCAATTAAATAAAATACATCTTTAAAATAAGGTGCCTTTTTATAATTCAATTCCACCGACTGAATAAACTTCTTATTAGTTTTTTCGTCCATGCTTATTTCCATTTTATTTATGGGAATAAATAAATGCTGTTCATCTTTTTTTAACGAAACCGACATCCACTTTTCTTTTCCTCCTATTAGCATTTTTACCCGACGACACCAAAATTCTGCCGATTTTGGGTTATTGACTACATGATCTAAAATAATAAACTCATCTGCCTTGTTTATTTTATTAAATAATCCAAGCCACGGCATAAAATCAGGTTGATGTATAGTAACAATTTTTTGCACCTATAGTTTATTCAAATAAACCTGATAGCTAATTAAATCCGTCTCGTTTAAAGCTTTGGTATATATATGCTTACTATCTTCTCCGTTTGTTTTAATACTAAGCTTACGGTTTTTAATATCAGCACTTAAATATCCTTTTATCTTCTCAATCATTATGTAAGAGAGTCCCTTGCCACGAAAACCCTTATGAACGACAAATTCCTCTATCTCATACCCAAAACCAAGATAACGCGGCATGTAAAATTTATTAAGTGATACAAGTCCAACTCTATTTTCTTTTTCGCAGAAGATAAGAAATTCAAAAAAATCACTATTTAATGCCTTTTCAAAATATGTTTTAAACTGCTCTAAAGAATAGTCTACAGGCATTCTAAGCTCTTCAAGAGCATTGTAAATCCATTCGCAATCTTCCGTTTTTGCCTTACGAAAATGCATTATCCAAAGTTTTTACAATAGTTTCTATTTCATCATTTTTCAAATCTTCGAAAAATGGTACGCAAAAAGACTTTTCTACCAAAAAAGACGCATTTGGATATTCCTGTCTATTTTCTTTCGGACAAATCCATTCGTAAAAATGGCTAAGTGAAACATCGTTTTTTTTAAATTCATTTTCCGCTTTTGCTTTACTCTCTTCTGTTTTAAAATAGATTACAAAGCGGTGTGGGACTTCGCTTATTGAATTTGCAAGAAACTGAACTTGTTCTTTATTTTTTAACCCAGTAATGTAGCGGTCCTTTATCTGCTTTAGCTTTTTAGTTATAATTTCAATTCTCTTTAAATTAGCAAGTAAAACCTGAGCATTTATATTTAAGAATCTGAAATTATAATGTTCAACAGCTTCAAACTCAACTTGATTATTATAATACACTAATAAACGTGCCTTATTAGCAAGCGCTTTGTTAGACGTAATTATAGCTCCTCCATCAATTCCATTTACCCCCTTTGTTGGATAAAAAGAAAACACCTGTATATCAGCTTCTGAATTAATATATAGCGAAGAAAAAAAAGACTGACAAGCATCTTCAATAACTGTCATTTTTAATTCGTTTTTAAAGTAACTGATATCAGAAATGTTACCTGCGTGGTTAGGAGAAATAATATAATTAATATTTTGTTCTTTAACCAAACTACTTACATGTTTTATATCACAATTACCATCTTCTTTATTAACATCGCAAAAAACCGGGATGTTGTTACTGGCAATAATTGCATTACTTATAGCAAAGCATGTGCTTATACATGGTAGAATAATTTTTTGATTACGAATTCCAAGTGCTTTAAGGCTAATAAATAAAGCAGAGTAGCCATTTGAAGTAAGTACTACTTGCTTTTGTTGAAAGAGATTAGATAACATTCCCTCAACTTCATTTATTGCCTCACCAATAGCCCAGTTTCCTGTACCGTGAACATAAGTTAAAGCCTCTAACTCTTCTTTACTGGTGCTAAGTCTAAAATAAGGAATCACTTACTTTTCGTTTTCGTAAAAATGATTATCGAAATAAGTATCCGGATGAATTAAAACATGTAATAATGGATGTGCATCTTTTGCATGTTCTGCAAAATTACGCCTATCTCCTTCAACTAATTTGCCTTTATTATAACACTTCCATCTAATCCATTCACTATCGCTTACATAAAAAGCCTCGTGAAATAAATTAAATTCAGGTTGATGGTCATATGCTTCATAAAGTAATCCAAAATCTTTAGCCTTCCTCTCTTTCCAAAAATCTAAGTTATTTAACCCAGTCATTCCACCATGTGATGCTACACCTTTAACCTCAATTTTAAACATACGGTTAATCACATCTATATCACGTTTTAAACAATCTAGGGCATCCTCTTTCCATATAGCTGCTTGATCTACTACTTCAGAGTGATACCCCAATTCATGACCACTTTCAATTAAATATCGAATGATTTTATAATTCTCGAAAGAGAACGGATTATATTCAGGAGCATGTAAGCGTACGAAAAAACTACTTTTAATATTAAGCTCATTAAATATATCTATTAATTGCTTTGTTTTTTTTACTGAAAAATCAATATCAACTCTATTAACTACAATCTTTTGATTCGCGAGTATATTTTTTTTTGATAAAAAAAATTGCTCGCAGGTTATAAATTCATATCCTAGCTTTAAGGTTTCGTTATAATGAGATTTAAGATTATCGTACGAAAAAATAAATTTACTACTCATACTTTTAACATGTTTAATTTATTTCTATCAGGAAAATTAATAAGCACTCCCATATCTTTTTTCTGATATACTACCATACTACCCATAGCTACGGCCGAAGCACCACCTTTATTTACGGCTTCTAAAATATTATCAATAGTTCCCGCCCCGCCGTGTGCTATAACCGGCAAATTAACTATTGATGTAATTGACTTTATTAGTTCAATATCCATCCCACTCCATGTACCTTCTCTATCAACCGATGTTATTAAAATTTCTCCTACTCCTTGCTTTTCCAAATTCTTTGCCCACTCTGCCGGAGAATATTTATGTTTTACGGTTGCTGATTTAGAGACTACTTCATATTTTCCAAATAAACTCTTTTTCACATCTATAACTCCAATTACAGCCTGCGAACCATATATATCAACAATTTGCTTTATTAAGTTAGGATTGGAGTGAGCAGCCGAGTTTATAGCAATTTTTTCTACACCAATACTGAATATTTTTTTCACTTGTTCTATATTACTAATGCCGCCGCCATAACCCAATGGCATAAAGCATTCGCTAGCTATTTCAGCTAGTAGTGTATAATTTGGTTCTTTATTAAGGGGACTTGCATCAATATCAAGAAATAAGAGTTCATCAACTTCTTTTTCATTAAAAATTCTAACTGTATTTATTGGATCACCTATATATTTTGATTTTTTAAAATTTACTGTTTTTACCAACGCGTCTCCTTTTAATAAAAGACAGGGTATAAAGCGAACTTGTAGCATTTAGATTTTTGAAAAATTAGATAGTAGCTGCATGCCATATTTATGGCTCTTTTCAGGATGAAATTGAGCGCCATATATATTTTCGTTTTGAATAGCAGAATCAAAATCTAATCCACCATAATTGGTTTTTAATATAGAATTTTCGTTCTTATCGCAAACCACTTTGTATGAATGAACAAAATAAAACCTATAATCAGGTATAAAACCTTCTGTTAACTTACTTGACGTATTTTGCCTAACAAAGTTCCACCCCATATGTGGTATTTTAAAATTTGAATTTTCTTCAAACTTAAATTTTATTGTTTCCGCCGACACCAAATCCAAGCCTTTTAAAATTCCCTCTTCGCTGCTTCTAGTTAAAAGTTGCATCCCCAAACAAATTCCTAAAAAAGGGATTTTATCAACCTTAGCTTTATTAACTAATACAGCGCGTAAGTTTAATTTATCAATTTGCTCAACTGCGGCATCAAAAGAGCCAACCCCCGGAAGTAATATTTTTTCAGCCTTTTCAATTTCAATTATATCTGAAGTAATTTTTGTTTGCACACCAATACGTTTGAACATATTTTGTACAGACCCTAAATTACCCATACCATAATTAATAATTGTTATCATTTTGAATAAGAAACAGGAAAACAATATTTCATATAAAAGCTTTTTGGAACTAAGTTGGCTTTATAAAGTATTTTAAACAATGGGCGCAAACGTTCAAATCTCTTTTTATAAGTAGGATACTCGTACCAATATTTAGGTTTAGCTTTCATCACCTTTTCAAACTCCTCGTCACTAAAATTCATTCGCTTTTTTATATAATCAACTAAACCTTCCTCTATAAATGGTGGAGTTTCATAATATTCCTTAATGGCTTCTTCTCTATTCATTTTACCATTCCTAACCTTGGCAGAAAGTGTATTATTTCTATAATCAATATCAAATTTTTGCGGAAAATAAACACTATGACTAAAAGCAGTCATTCTGTTTTCTAAATGGTGTCCTCCATAATCTTGCCAGCCATATTTTTCCTTTAATAGTTTTTTGGCATCTTCTTTATTGTAATCTAGATACCAATAAGGGCGAATTTTTTTAATCTTTTTTAAGGCTATCCATTTTATAAAAGTCCAAAATGGCATATTGGGAAACGTTTTCATTTTAAGTTTTCCAAATTGCTTATGAATAGAAGCAATGTACTTTCCATCAAAATAGTTTTTTCCTAATGGAGAAATTCCTTCTTCGATAAACGAATGCCCCTCTAGTATATGTTTTATATCGAATTTATTAGCTGCACGATACATTGTTTCTGCCAAAGCAATATCAGTACAAGCATCTAATTCAGGCACACTTGCAATAAAAAAAGATCTATAAATATCATCTACCTCATTGTTATCTACAACATGAGTGTATAAATCGATATTTAACTTAGAAGTGATATTCGTTATGTTTTGTGTAGCTATAGCAGTATTGTATGTATTATCGTAATGTACCGCCAATGGCCTTAAGCCTTTTTCTATAGCCCAATGCAACATGTAAGAAGAGTCTGTACCTCCGCTTACGCCAACTACGCAGTCATATTTCCTGTTTTTTCCAGCGCTTTTTATTTCAATAATAATTTTATCTAATTCCTGTATCCCTTTTTCTTTTCCTGTTCCGTACTCCTCTATTAAATTATCTGTCATTTTGCAGTAATTACAATCGCCCTTTTCATCAAAAGAAATTGATGGGACAGAACTATCATATATACACCTACCGCATATTTTATAATTATTTTCTAGGCTTCGTTTTTTTGTTGCTAACATAATTACTTATACAATTTTAGCAGGGTTACCCGCAATTTTACTGTCAGCCTTAAAAGAGGCATTTACAAAACTATTAGCCCCAACAATACATCTATCTCCTAGTTGAACCCCTTTTGCAATTATTGAGTTAGGACCTATATAACAGTTATTACCGATGTTTGTTTTATCATATTCGTATTTTTCTACCCCTCCACTAATCGCCCATTTTACAGAATCATGCGAATAAATTTGGACCCCCGTACTTATGCTGCAATTATTTCCTATTTGCAATTCACCACTTCCATCTAGCATTGTGTTAGGCCCAATCCAAGTATTTTTTCCTACTGTAATATCCCCTAAAACAATACTGCTATTATATATTGATGCCCCTTCTCCAAATCCTAATAATTTAGCTCTATCCCATCTATCAAATAAAACATCTGCAAATGGTAGCGAGCGGTTATATTGTTTTAAAAACTCAGTATCAAATGAATTTTTTAATTTATTTAATAATTTAAAAAACTCTTCTAATTCTTTGTCATTTAGCCCACTTATTATTTTTTCTCTATTCATTATTCTACCTTTTCTCCGTTTAAAAAAATACGGCACCACCATTCAAAATTCATAAAACTCCAAATTAATAAACGATGATTAATATGGTCGTCTATGTGTTCATTTACTATTTGTTTTACATATTCTGGATTTATAAATTCTGCAGATATGTTTTTTTTACCAAGCAACAATTCTTTTACATAAGCTGCGTTTTCACCACGATACCAACTCTCATCAGGAGCACTAAAGCCTTGTTTTTTTCTATTTAAAATATTTTCTGGCATAAAGCTGCTCATCGCTTTACGTAATACATTTTTTCCATCATCAAAATCACGATATGATGCCGTCTTTTTTAATTTAGAGCTATCGTTCTCATTTATTTTGTTTATTTCAGAGGTTAAGTTTCCTAGTTTATGCTTTACAGGAATTTTTTGCGCAAAATTTACCAAATCATTATCCATAAAAGGGAAACGCTCTTCTAAACCATGCGCCATACTTAACTTATCCCCCACCAAAAATAAACTAGGTAAAAATGTTTTTATCTCAAAATATAATGAGTTATTTATATGCTGCTCTGGCGTATCGTATTGCAATTTGTTATTGAATGTAAATACACGTTCAAAAATTTGGCGTGGTTCTTCTATATCAATTTCCTTAAAAGTACCCGCATTAAATAATTTGCTTTTATGCTCATCTGGTACTAGGCGTTGCCAAAACCCATAATATTGATTAAAAAATTGTTCTTGATTTAATGCGTCAAACACTCTGTAATAGCGCCAAGGATAACCTCCATACAACTCATCACCACCTGTACCTTGCAAACAAACCTTTACAAATTTAGATGCTAAACGCGATATATAATAGTTGGGGTAACTCATACCAACCTTCAAATCCTCTAAATGATATACTACTTTCGGTAGACTCCAGCTTAAATCACCAGCATTAATTACTTGTTCGTAATGTTCTGTTTTAAAAGCGTTTGCCATCAATTCTGCATCACGTCTTTCATCATAATTAGCTTCTACCCCTGTTACGCTACTCATATCAAACCCACAAGTAAATGTAGCCATACGTGGTATAAGTTTTGACCCAACTGCTGTGATAGCACCACTATCCATGCCCCCAGATAGATAAGCCCCAACAGGCACATCAGAAACCATTTGTCTTTTAACTGCTTTTTGAAAAAAGTTGAGGGTCTCGTCTTTAGCATCATTAAAAGTCATTGATTCTTCCGTTTTAGAAAAATCATAATCCCACCAACTATTATGGGTTACCTGCTTAAAATTTGAATCAATTTCAATGGTGTTGGCAGGTGGTATCATAGCCACACCTTTAAATAAGGTACGGTATGAAAATAAGTTTTGAAAAGTAAAGTACTCATTTAAAGCACTTAAATCCACATCAACCTTAAAGTCGGGGTGTTTTAAAAAAGCTTTGATTTCAGAAGCAAACAAAAAGGTGTTTTTATTGTGCCAATAATACAGAGGCTTGATACCAAAACGATCTCTCGATAAATAAAGCTTACGATTATTCTTATTCCAGGCAGCTATAGCAAACATACCATCTAAACGCTGAAAAAAAGAAACTCCATAAGCTTCCAAACCTTCTGTAATTACTTCGGTATCAGTTGTAGATAAAAATGTATGTCCTTTATTAATTAACTCTTGTTTTAGTTCTTTAAAATTATACACACAACCATTAAAAATAATAGTCCAATTACCAGCATTAGAGCTCATTGGTTGTGCGCCATTATCACTAATATCTAAAATAGATAAACGACGATGACCTAATGCTAAGTTACCATCTAAAAAAACACCTTTGCCATCAGGCCCCCTGTGAGCTATAGCATCAGTCATCTGAGTTATAATTAACTCAGATGCTTTGTTTTGATTTATATTATATATACCTGTTAAACCACACATAGTTTATTTGCAAACAATAGAAGTGTGGCCAGCCTCTTCGCTTCTAAAAAAATCAATTTTTAATCCTAAATCATTCGCCCACTTTTTATATTCTTCAGGAGTATATCGTTCTGCATTACTTGGAGAGTACCAATCAAAATTGCAAGAATCATTTTCTTGCTTTGTCCATTTCGGGTGATAAAAACATTTTAAAAAATTCCAGTATATGAAACGCTGTACATCATACTCTCCACCTTTAATACCTAATGCCGGAATATCGGGGCAATTAAATTTTACATTTAGCTCGGTTAAAGTTTTCCCTAATTCTGTTAATTGATCGGAGAATTGCCACATTTGTTCATGCGTCAAGTTATGAGTGGCAGTTCTAAAATAATCATCAATCAACTCCCGCGGCAAAGCTTTTTTTGCATACACATAGCAAGCAAATTTTCCAGCTCCTGTTAATAATGAAGCTAAGTGCTCATATGTTTTGTGAGGATTTTCGGTATGATGAATTACTTGATCGCATAAAATAAAATCGAGACTTGAAGGTTTAAAAGGTAAATTAGCTATGTCTCCTTTTAAAAAATATAAATTAGAAAATGAAGCGTATCGTTTTGCTGCGACTAAAACAGCATCAGAAAAATCAATTCCGAATACCGTAGCGTGTGGTGCCAACTCAGCTAGCCAAGCACTTTTGTAACCCAGACCACAACCTGCGTCTATAATTACTTTTTTATCTTTTAGAAAATTTTTAAACCCTTCAACTGTTTTAAAGCCATATAATTCCAACACCCATTTTTTTTGAAAATCTTCTATAGCAGTTGTACTACTTTCATTATCAAGCTTTACCCATTTCTCGGAAAAAGAATCATTAGTTTGTGCCTGGTTTAAGAAAGCCGAAGATTCATTTATAATAGCCAGATTGCCATTAAAAGTAACCGGCGCTACAAATAAATTGTCAAGTTGTTTAATTGATATCATTATTTAATAGATTTTAGTGCGTAAACAACATATTCGTAATCTTCTTTTGTCATTTTATTAAACAAAGGAATAGACATAGAATAGTTATTACAATCTCTTGCCCCCGGAAAATCATCAGGTTTAATATTATATTTTTCGGCATAGTACCC
>DATHOW010000190.1:0-6874 GCA_035484495.1 Bacteroidia bacterium
TATGCGTAAATTTTATTTCAGGAAATTGGGCAGATAGGTTTTGAAGAACAACTTCATCATATAGGGGCTGCTGAATAAAAGCCTCAAAGCCATGTTCGTTGTGTACAAAGCTTTCAAAGTTTTCTTCAGCTAAAACAGACGCCAAAATCTCGCTACCCGGCTCTGGTGGATTTACTTTAAAAGAAACGCAAACATATTCCATATTTAAAACGAATTAGTGATTTGTAGAAACTCTTCAGCAACTAAAGATGCCCCACCAATCAACCCTCCATCCACATCAGCACAAGCAAAGAGTTCTTTAGCATTTTTAGCATTGCAACTTCCACCATATAAAATACTTATGTAGTTAGCTATAGTTGTTCCATACTTTTCAGCCACCGCCAAACGGATAAAGGCGTGCATTTCCTGTGCTTGTTCGGGGCTGGCGGTTAAACCCGTGCCAATTGCCCAAACGGGCTCATAGGCTATAACAATGTTTTTAATTTCGTTTTCTGATAGATGGAAGATAACCTCTTGCAGCTGATTTTTTACGGCTGTAAAGTAATGGTTAGTTTGGCGTTCGTTTAGTTTTTCGCCCACGCAATAAACCGCAACCAGTTTGTGTTTTAATGCTAAATTTACTTTTTGCTTTAATTGTTCTGCTGTTTCATGAAAATATTGTCTGCGTTCAGAATGACCAATAATAACATGGGTTGCTCCACAAGAAGCAATAGCAGAAGCGCTTATTTCACCGGTAAAGGCACCACTTTCGGTATGATAACAGTTTTGTGCACCAACAAAAAAACCTACATTTTCTTTTAATAAAGATGCAAACTCGGTAACAAATAGGCTAGGAGGGAAAATTATTTTTATTACATCGGTATTTGAGTTCCCTGAAATAATAGACTTTACAAGGGTTTTACCTTCTTGTAAGGTCTTATTCATTTTCCAATTAGCGGCAACAATTTTTTTTCGCATATATATTATTTTACTCTAATGCGTGGATCTAAAACACCATAAATAACATCTACCACAATGTTGGTAACCACAAAAAACGTAGCAAATACAAGGGTTGCACCCATTACAACAGGTAAATCGTTTTTAGTAAGCGCATCAAAAACCTCGTAGCCAATGCCTTTCCAACTAAATACAATTTCCACAAAAACAGCACCTGCCATTAAGCCCGCAAACCAACCCGAAATAGCTGTAACAACAGGGTTTAAAGCGTTTTTAAGTGCGTGTTTCATTATTATTTTGTAAAAATTTAAGCCTTTTGCTTTTGCTGTGCGGATATAATCTTGCGATAAAACATCAAGCAACGAGCTACGCATTAACTGTACCACAATTGCCAGAGGGCGCATGCCAAGCGTAATGGTGGGAAGTATAAGATTCTTTAAGCTTAAATATTTTTCGCCCGTATAATCATCGTACTCATATAAACTTCCTATTGTTCGGAGCCCTGTATAATCTGCTAACACATAACCAAACAACCAGGCAATAATTACACCTACAAAAAAGGATGGTGCCGACATTCCTAGGGCTGAAAGTACAAGAGCCAATCTATCAAAAAAAGTGTCCTTTTTAATGGCGGCAACAACCCCTAAAAATATACCCACAATGGTTGCCAGTATAATTGAACTTACTGCCAACACAGCTGTCTCGGGCAAGGTTTCAATAATAATTTCAGAAACTTTTCTTTTAGTAATATAAGACCTGCGGAAATAAGGTGGCTTTAAAACCACACAATCGTTTTCTCCTAAAGAAAACAAATAAGTAAACGAATACTTTTCGGGATCTAAATAAAAACCACTTTTTCTATCAACTTCATTATGAAAAGAAATTGGCGATAAGTCATTCAGATAAATAAAATACTGTGTGACAATAGGCTTATCTCTTCCTAAATCATGATTAATGGCCTCAACAGCATCTTTGTTGGCTCGTTGTCCAAGCAACACAGTAGCTGGGTCTCCGGGTAGTACATTAAATAAAAAGAAGATAGCGGTAATTACACCCAGCAACACTACAAAACCATAAAATATTTTTCGAAGTATAAATTTTATCACAGGGCGAAAATGAGAGGTTTAAGGTACACAAATTTTGTTATTAACAAATAATTAATTAGCTGTATTTGTGTTTTTTAAAGATGAGTTAAGGCTAATTACTCAGAGTCACCCTCATCTTTTATACCGGTTTTATTGTCTAACGCATTGAAAATGCGTGCGGTTTGATAAACATTTTTATCTAAGCGGTTACTTAAAATAGCCATAATAGTTCTGTCTGATTTACGATACTGGAAAGCGGTGCGGTAGCCATGCCACCAACCGTTGTGGAAGATGATGGTATCTCCGCCATTTGGGTTTATACGAAACCCTAAACCGTAAAACCTACCATAACCTGTACGCGCACGTGGTTTAATGGCTTCATTTATATTAGAGATAACCTTGCCTTCAAACAGGTTTTTTCCAAACAAAAGCATGTCTTGTGGGGTAGAGCAAACACCTTTATCGCCTACTACCCAATCAAACTCATCGGTGCCAATTGGGCGTTTACGGTAATCAAAAGCAAGGGCTTGGTTTTTTAAAGTATCGGTTACACTAAAAAAGTAGCTATTGTTCATGCCGCAAACATCAAAAATATTTTGTTTTACAAAGGCTTGAAAACTTTGTCCGCTAAGCTTTTCAACCAATAAAGCCAACAAAACATAATTAGTGTTGTTGTACTGAAAGCGTCTGCCGGGTTTAAAATATACCGCGGGTTTATTTGTAGTAAGCAAATCTAAAACCGCTGCGTTTGTAAGTATATCCGTTTGTTTAGGAAGATGGTAATAAAAATAAAGATAGTTTGGTATGCCGCTGGTGTGCGATAGCAGGTGTTCTATAGTAATGTTTTGATAAGGAAAATCAGGAAAATATTTTTTAATGTTGTCTTTTAAGGCAAGCTTATTTTGCTCAACTAACTTAAGTACGGCAACCGCTGTAAACATTTTACTTACCGAGGCTAATTGAAAAACAGACTCGTTACAAAGATTTTTTTTGCAAACAATGTTTTCAAAACCCATAGCGCTTTGGTAAATAAGCGTATCCTGATATGAAACGGCAACACAACCATTAAACGCACCTTTTTTAAAATCAGAACTGAAAATGGAATCTAAAACAAACTGTTTTTTTTGTAATTTTTTTGATAGAGCAGGGGGAGAGACGGGTTTTTCGGAGTGTTTAACAACGTTGTTTGTTTTTACTATGTTTGCAGGGTTGCTTACGCCTATGTAGGAGGCTAAAGCAACTAAACAAACACTTAATATGGCTAAAAACAGTAAACGCATTCTTTATCTAAATGGCATAATTAAAAACTAATGTGCAATTTTGCAAAAAATTACGACGAATAACACCGCCCCGCATTTATTAATTAACCGTTTAATGAACATAACCTTTTAAAGAAGTATGCTAAAAAAAGATAAATCGACCGCATTGTTTGAAAAAGCAAAAACATTTTTTCCCGGTGGTGTAAACTCGCCTGTTCGTGCATTCCGCTCTGTTGGCGGTGTTCCGTTGTTTATCAAAAAAGGGAAAGGTTCTCATATTTGGGATGCCGATGGCAACGAATACATTGATTATTGTGGCAGTTGGGGTCCACTTATATTAGGGCATGCAAATGATGCTGTACTAAAAAAAGTTACCGAGGTTATGCAAAACGGCACATCCTTTGGTGCGCCTACTGAATTAGAGAACGAATTGGCTGAATTGATTATATCAAACCACAGGTTCGTTGAAAAATTACGCTTTGTAAGCTCGGGTACCGAAGCTGTAATGAGTGCTATTAGGTTGGCACGAGGTTACACCAAAAGAAACAAAATTTTAAAATTTGAAGGCTGCTTTCATGGTCACGCCGATTCTGTTTTGGTTAAAGCGGGCTCGGGCTTAGTAACTTTTGGCAACACTTCGTCTGCTGGCATTCCGCAAAGTTTTGTGAATGAAACCTTAGTTGTTTCCTTAGACAGCGAAGCGGCAGTTGAACAAGCTTTTAAAGAGCACGGCAACGATATTGCTTGTATAATTATTGAGCCTATCCCCGCCAACAATGGGTTGCTTTTACAACGAAAAGAATTTTTACAATTCTTGCGCGATATATGTACTAAACATAGTTCGTTGTTAATTTTTGATGAAGTTATTTCCGGTTTCCGTGTTGGATTTGAAGGAGCCGCTGGTTACTATAACATTAAGCCCGACATTATGACTTTCGGTAAAATTATAGGCGGTGGTTTTCCAGTTGGAATGTACGCTTCAAGTAAAGAAATTATGAGTAACATTTCTCCCGAAGGAAATGTTTATCAGGCCGGTACACTTAGCGGAAACCCCGTTGCAATGGCGGCTGGTATAGCACAATTAACCGAATGTCTAAAGTCAAATTTTTATACTGATTTAGAAACAAAAACAAAAATGCTTGTTACTGGTATAGAGCAACAATTTAAAGCTAAAGGAATAAAGTTTAAAGCATTTCAAATAGGATCTATATTTTGGTTTTCTTTTTCAGATAAAGAACATGTGCGCAGTGCAGAAGAAATTGGCGCTGATGGAATAAAACAATTTAATGAATTGTACCACAAATGGCACGAGCATGGTGTTTACTTTGGCCCTTCGGGATATGAGGTTGGTTTTGTTTGTGCAGCACACAGCAAAGAGGATATAGAAAAAACAATAAAACTTTTTGGTGACGTTTTAAAGGCGTAGTTTTACCTAATGAAAAAATGCTTTTTCATATACTGTTTTCTATTTGTAGTTCTTGTTGCTTTTTCGCAAGAAGGTTATGAGGTCGGGTATATAATAACGAACAAGGGTGATACCATTAAGGGAAAAATTAAAGACCGAAAATATACCGCTGGCGCCGCCAATAGTGATAAAATAAGCTTTATTGATGTTACAGGAAAAGAAAGCAATAAAACTCCCGACGAGATAAAACAATATTGTAAAAGAGGAACACGATTTTTTCGCTCACTGCCTATTGGCTTAGAGGGTAAATTAAAATTTGCTGAGATTTTAGAATACGGCGATGTAATTTTATTTGGCTATATAAGCAACTCTTTTGTTTCAACAACAAGCGAGGTGTTGTCTAAATCAACTGACAAGAACAAAGATGGTGTGCCGGATGGACCAAAAAACCTCGAATATTTTTTTCAGAAAAGAAAAGACCCAAATAGTTTAATGAAAGTAAAACCAAAAAAATTTGAGGAAACAGCGACTTTCTTTTTTCAAAGCGATAGCGAATTAGTAAAAAAAATAGAAGATAAAATTTTAGGCTACGATAATATTAGGCTTGTGGTAAAAACCCACAACGAACTCGTTGAAAAAAAATAAAACGCTATAGTTCGGCTATTTTATAAATGTCTTTTGCGCGAATTCCCCTTTCTGTGTTAGCCAAATTACAAGCTTCGTTAACCGAATCGTGTTCAAAAAACAAGGTCCAGTTTTGGTTTACAGCTTGCTGCAAAATGCGCTCTTTTTCTTTCAAAGTCTCTAACGGACGAACATCATAACCCATTACATATGGAATAGGCAAATGCCCTACAGATGGCAATAAATCAGCACAAAATAAAACCTTGCTTTCTTTATAGGTAATTAAAGGAAGCATCATGCTTTCGGTATGACCATTAACTAAAAGCACTTCAAAACCAGGTAACCATTCACCTTCTTTATCTATAAAATTTAGTTGTCCGCTTTCCTGTATGGGTAAAATATTTTCTTTTAAAAAACTTGCTTTCTCTCGCGGGTTGGGGTTTGTTGCCCAATCCCAATGTTTGCTATTGCCCCAATATTTCGCATTTTTAAATGTAGGCACTAATTTTGTTTTAGCCGTATCGGTATACTTAATACTTCCACCACAATGGTCAAAATGCAAGTGAGTTAAAAAAACATCGGTGACATCGTCAAAAGTAAAACCGTGTTTTGCAAATGATTTTTCTAAAGAATCATCCCCATGTAAATAATAGTACGAAAAGAATTTCTCGTTTTGTTTATCGCCTAAACCATTATCAATTAAAATTAAACGATTACCTGTTTCAACTAATAAGCAACGCATGCTCCAACTACACAGGTTGTTTTCATCTGCCGGGTTTGTTTTGTTCCAAACTGTTTTTGGTACAACACCAAACATGGCACCACCATCTAATTTAAAGTTCCCGCTGTTTACAGAATATAGTTTCATTCTTTTAGTTTATCGTTGTTTTTATGTCTTTCGCTGTCGCGCATTGTTTTCTTTTTCAGGTTTTCTTCTAATGATTTTTCTAAATCTATACCGGTTTGGTTAGCAATGCACATTAGTACAAATAGTACATCAGCAAGCTCTTCATCCAGCTTTTTATTTTTGTCGCTTTCTTTTTCCGATTGCTCCCCATATCTGCGCGACATGATTCGAGCCACCTCGCCAACCTCTTCGGTTAAAATAGCCATATTGGTAAGCTCATTAAAATAACGAACCCCGTGGGCTTTTATCCACTCATCTATTTTTTGTTGAGCTTGTTGTATGGTCATGTTACAAACATAAAAAAAGCCCTCGCGCTATGCAAGGGCTTTACTCATAAATAATATAAAAATTAAACTACAACGCTTTCTTCCATATAAGCTTCAATAGGTAAACAAGCGCAAACTAAATTTCTATCGCCATAAGCATTATCAACACGTGCAACGCTTGGCCAAAATTTATTTGCTTTAACCCATTTAAGTGGGTAGGCTGCTTTTTCACGGTTGTAAGTTTTGTTCCAATTATCGCTTACAACTAATTTAGCAGTATGTGGTGCGTTTTTAATTACGTTGTCTGTTTTATCAAACTTTCCGTCGGCAATTTCTTGTATCTCTTTGCGGATTGTAATCATTGCCTCACAAAAACGATCAAGCTCTGCTTT
>DATHOW010000191.1:0-2910 GCA_035484495.1 Bacteroidia bacterium
CTTTTGCGCCATAAGTTTTCACATCAACTGCACCTGACGGAGGAATTGTGTCATTATTCACCTGGACGCCATTTACGGTAATAAGCGCGAGATTTTCGATTGGTTTTGTTTTGGAGAGATCGGTAACTGGTGTTACAACGTCTTTTTTGCACGAGAATAGTGCAAGTAAACAGAAAGATCCCACGAGAGCTGTAATTCTTTTCATACTTTCAATAGTTTTAAATAAAATAGGTAGTTTGTTGCCTTTACTTATTCAACGAGGCACCAAGGGTTAAAAATTTGGTTTTTACAATTAAACAATTAGACGTTACCAAAGTAACTTTGCGAGAATTACTACCTGGTAACTTTTATATAAAATTTATATTAATAAACCCAAACGGGTTGATATTCTAAACGGTTATTAAATTTTGATTGCAGGCAAACATCGTTAAACATATTGAACGTTTCTGCCAATAAACTTTTAAGACTTGTTAAAAAACTTTTGAAACGGTAACTAAATAATTGGCCTTTTTCAAAAGAACCTGCCAAAAACGTGCGCGATAACGAAAAAGCACTGTTTTCAGAAGATTTTACTTCGTCTTTGGGTTTTATCATTTTAGTTTTTTAATTAATTCGGGTATCTTATGTCGACAAAGCTATTAATTGTTTTGTAAAAATTAAAATATTTTCTAAAAAAATGGTAAAATTTAATTTATAATTATTAAATGCCTTAGTAATATTTAGTATTATTTAATAAATATCCATTTTAATACTAACTATTTACCCATATAGCAATTCAAACAACAGCCTTGTTAACGATTGGTAACATTATTTTAATTTATAGTACAAAATCTCAACAATATTTACGAAATCTTATATAAATCTTCACAATATATGAAAATATTATAATTTTTCCAAAAGAACACTTAACAGAACCGTTTTGTTTTAAAAAAAATAAAATAATTTTTTTGAAGTACAGTTAAGATCTTAAAAAACCTTAATTTTCGAATGGAGTTTATTGAAAATCATAATATTATTGTAACGGCGCTGTTACAATAAATATACGAAGCATTTGAATCGAGTATAATTTAAAAATGCAAAAAAGGCCGTCAAATCTTTCGACTTGAGGGCCTTTCGGTGTGATCCCATTAGGATTCGAACCTAAGACCTACAGATTAGAAATCTGTTGCTCTATCCAGCTGAGCTATGGGACCTGTTATTACTATTGCTGATTTTGCGGCACAAAGATGCGAAATTCATCTTAAAATTTGAAAGCAAAAACTTACAAAACCAGTTTATGCTTTTTTCAAAGTGAGGGAATTGACCTTTTTTAGCAATGGTTTTTCGATAAAGATATGGAACAGTACTCCACACCCGATAGCTACGCCAAAGGCAACAAGCCCGACAACAAGAACTGAGACAGATGAATTATGGTGCTTCAGAACGCTGCTCGCCGTTTTATAGATAGAAGCCAGGATCAAAAAGTGCGTCAAATAAATCACATACGAGGCATCCCCGATTAACAGTAACCAGCCGGGCACTTTAACCGATTTTCTATAGTCAATTATCGCGGCACCCAATATGATGAGTGATGCGCTTAAACCATAAAAGATTCTGCTTTCAATTGCATTTTTTTGCCCGTAATCAGTCAAATAAGATACTGACCACATCGCGATAAACAAGACAATACCAATCCCGATAAGCGCTTTTGTATTATTTTGAAACAGGGTGAATTTAGAATTGTCAACAGTTACAGCTTTAAAAATATACCCGACAACACAGCCCATCAAAAATTCCAGTATAAACGGATTAAGAACAACCGGTGGCGAAATCTTGTCAACTAAAAGATAATATGCTACAATAAGTGCTAACCAGGCAACCCATACCCATTTTGACAATCGGAAACCCATAACAATACACACGCCAAATACAAGGTAAAAAAGCACTTCGTAACATAAGGACCATGCTACCCTGAGTGGCAAAAGCGGCACATCGGTACTTAACAACAGGTACGACTTTAAGGTAAAAAGGCTAAATACGTTGTGCATTGTATACTTTTTGGTGGCTACAAGCAAGCCAACAGCAACTGTGTTCACCACCCAAAAAATAGGGTAAATCCGGTTGAACCGCTTAATAAAGAATTGCTTTACATTTTGCCTTTTTACCAGATCGCCAAAGTGAATAAATGTGATTATAAAGCCGCTCAGTACAAAAAATATATCTACACCGTTCCATCCCACTTTAAAAATATCATTAAGCCAGGGGGTTTTGAAGTATACTAATGTGGAAGATGAAACATGAACGAGAATAACGATCATGGCTGCAATGCCCCTGATAACCTGGATAAGTTTAAGTCGTATATGCATTACATGTTTGTATAATCGTCAGTAAAGTAGTAAATATATTTAGTATTAGAATACGGGATTAATCGGCATATTGTTTGCGGCATTAATACAAAACATTTTCTGATCAGCTACAATTCCGCATCCCGTAATAAATACTGTCCGATTGCCGGCGAAGGAATTTTACGTCATTTTTTCAAAATTAACTTTACATTTTGTCAAAAAATCTAAATAATTTGTTGTTATTTGATGAGCCATTTTATAGCCTGAACATAGTAAAACACAGGTTTTGTATTATTTTTGCATTTTATAATTACAAAGTGTTTCTTTTACAATTAGTAAAATCATACTTTTAACCAATTTTTTTATATAAACTTAATTTATGATCATTATTGCTGACGGTGGCTCCACCAAAACCAATTGGTGTTTGGTTACCGAAGAAGGTAAAAAAGTGTATTTCAATACCGAAGGCTATAACCCTTATTTTTCAAGCACAGCCTATATTGTTCAGTCGCTGATGGAGAATCTCCCAACAGACCTGGAGAAGAACGAAATAACAGAAGTAAATTACTACGGTGCCGGCTGTTCA
>DATHOW010000192.1:0-2813 GCA_035484495.1 Bacteroidia bacterium
TAGCATCATCAAACTGCGATACAATTAATTTACCTCTGTTAAAAACCTCATATATAATTGTACTGTTATCTGAGTTTACCGAAACGCCCCGCACCTTTACCGATAGGTCTTCTAAATTACTCCACTCCAGTGTGTCGTTATTTATCACAATTTCTTCCATCGCAAACTCCTGCACATTATCGCTTCCAATATCATTATAAAAACCTACATACAATTTGCCATCATCTTTAAAGTGCGAGTACAAACCATAACTGTCTTTCAATGTTTCTAAAACCTGGGCAACACTTTGGTTGTTGTAACGTGTGTTACTCACATTAAAAGACCCAAGCGCGGTACTGTAGGTAATTTTTTCACTAACCGCAGGTAAAATGCCATCAAGCACTTGTTGTAGTGTATAAAAATCTTTTGTCTTGTCGTAGTTTTTTGGTCTTGGGTTATTTACGTAGCTGGCCGCATCCGGAAAAACAACATTACTTTGTTTCAACAACCACATTTTATCTTCGCAAGTAATTTTTATGGGCAGCGCACTCGATACATCTGTTATATAACCCGTAAAACGCGTTTGCAAATTTGGATAGTAGCCAATTTCTATCTTCACCTTATCGCCGCGTTTAAACAAAGCATCTGCACCAACTGAGTAAGCAGTATCTTTAGTATCATTAAAGGCGGGCAAAGTAACATAATCTTTTATGTTGTTTTGGTTTAGTATAGTAAGTGCATCACCGCTATTAAAAATCAATTTGCGCGGTATTGTAATTGTAGCTGTATCTGTAAACGTATCCAGACTTCGGTTTATTTCAATATCGCATACATAATCGTACACAATTATAGTTCCTGTTGTGGCACTTGTAAAAGTTATTTTGCGTTGGGGTAAAAGCATCTTAAGCAAAAGAATTAGTAGGGTCATTTTGAAACGAACTACGCCCCCTTGATGTTGTAATATCTGCATTTGGTTGTGTAACCTTAATTGTAAAAGGCGTTTCGCTCATACAGCTAAGCGTAAACTTTTGCATGTCTCTGCCTTCATCTTCTCCCTGCTCAAATTCACATTTAGTAAATACTAAATAATTTATATCAAACAAATGCAAAAACTCCGACACCACTTTTACCTCGCTTGTAGCATTTGTAATTTGTTGCAAATGCTTCATGGCCTCTGTAGGATATTTGTCTGATACCCCCGTAGTAAAAATGCCTCTAATAACAATTTCATAATCGCCTGTGTTTATGTATTGTTTTATGGTGCCGTTTCTGCCGGCTATATCTGTAGTAACAACTTTTATATTTTTAGTAACCGTGCAAAGCGCAATGGGTATCTGCATTTTTGGCACAGTAATAGTTTGCCCTTTGTTTTCATCAAAGTACGATAGAGCACCATCAGCTCCGTTACCCATAAACGTAACCGAATCATAAACCAAAGCGTTTATTAAAAAATTAGGCTCTATGGTTGTGATTTTATCAGGTAAATCGGGCAAGCCCGTTAGTGGAGCTTTAAAAAATTTAGCCGTAAGTGCTTTTAAATTATGTGCCGCTGCAATCTTCGACGAAAACAATTGCCCCTGCGGTGCCTGCGATAAAATAAATTTTCCTCCTCCACTCATTATTTTGTTCTTTGGTTAACATCACTAATTAATTCTAAAAAGGCTTTACCAACTTTGTCTTTCAAGTCTTTAGTTGGTATACTTCCATCCACGCTTTGGATAATTATAGTATTTACAAGACTGTTTAAAACTATTGGCTTGCTCACTGTATCAGATGAGCCAGCCCCTCCGTGGTTTTTTGGTCGTTGAGGAACATAATTGGGTTTGCGATGATCTTCAGCGTTGGTTGCTGTAAGTAACTTCATTAGCTCATCTCGCTCATTTAATAAAATGGATAGTTTATTACTTTTTTCCTCTTGACTTAATCCAAGAATTTGTGAAGTCATAAAATCCTTACCCGCAGGCAATTTATTGACTTTACCTATTTCCGAATTTATTTTTTTGACTTTTTCACTTAACGAATTCTTGTCGTCTTTAGATGTTGCTCCATATTTGTTGCGCACTTCGCCGGCATACTCGCCACCGTTTACGTTAATAATACCAAGGTCTTGAGCAAGCCCACCCCACGTCCCGGTAGAAGTAAAAAAACTTGTAATTTTGCCAAACCCTGTAGGTGAAATTCCATATTTTTCATTTGCTGTATTTACTCGGTTTTTATTTTCTACGTTTTTAGTCATATAATCAAGAGCTTGGTTTGCACCACTAACAATGGTGTGAAAAAGACCCGATTGCGACTTACCTAATGTGGCAGCATATCCATCCAAATTTTTATTGAACTTGGATGATTCGCTACTTAAGTCGTGGCCATTTTCATAGGCAGCTTGGTAATATTCTCCTTTAGGTTGGTTCATTGTTTCCAAAGCTTGCTTAAATTGCGGGAAACCAATTTGACCTGCTTCAGCTAAACCTAATATTTCTTCTTTGGCGTGCTTGGTTTGTGTGGCTAAGGCTTCTATAATCGGTATACCATTCGTACTCAAATCATATAAATCATTTGCTAAATCTTTTCCTCCTTTTTTTGCATCAATATATGTGTTGCCTAATTCGGTAATAGAAACACCTGTGCTTGAGGCCATGTTGCCAAGCATTTCAAATTCTTTAACGGCGTCGTAAGATTTAGAGCCTGATTTTAAAAGTCCTTTAACCACATCTTCCACTTGACTTGTTTCACTCGCCAACCAAATCTTCAAATCCTATTACGAGAAAATGAAATGAATTTTTACTTAAGAATATTGTTATTTTCTTTTTATTCTATCTAATATCGAAGCTTCGTGA
>DATHOW010000193.1:0-5880 GCA_035484495.1 Bacteroidia bacterium
CCAAATATTTTTGCTGCATTGGTTGAACTTACTTCTACAAATTTATTCAGGCTTATTCTTCCTTTTTTAACGCCTTCCGAAAACAATAATTCCATTCTGTTTTCAATTGCAGGATGCCCGTTTGGTATTTTAGAAAAATCGTGCTCGCCCATCTTTTTTTGTTCCCACATAAAAGGGCAGTGGTCGGTTGCAACAACCTGCACCGTGCCTTGGTTTAAACCTGCCCATAAAGTTTCCTGATCTTTCTTTTCTCTCAGAGGCGGGCTCATTACCCATTTTGCAGATTCAAAACCTTTATCGTAAAGAGATGCATCAAGTACTAAATATTGTATGCAGGTTTCTACAAAAACTTTTTGATTTCTTTTATCGGCATCACGTATTTGATTTAATGCGCCTTCGCAAGTCATGTGCACTACATAAGCAGGCACACCAGTATGATAAGCCATATCGGCAAATCTACCTGTGGCTTCACTTTCTGTAATTTCGGGTTGAGATAAATAATGATATAACGGAGAAAGTTTTCCTTCTGATTTATGTTTGGCTACTAAAAAATCAATCACATCTCCATTGGTAGCATGTACAGTAACCATGCCGCCTTGTTTTTTTACTTCGTTCATTAAACCAACCATTTGTCGGTCATCAATCATCAACGCACCTTTGTAGGCCATAAATGTTTTAAAAGAAGTGATGCCTTCTTTCTCTACTAAGTCTTTTATTTCTGCTTTGGTTTTATCATTAAAATCGGTTACTGCCATATGGAAAGAATAATCTCCTAATGCATTTCCATTTGAACGGCCTTGCCATTCTTTCAAAGCATCGTGCAATGATTTACCTTGTGTTTGCAAAATAAAATCAATTACCATTGTAGTACCGCCAAATAAAGCTGCGCGGGTACCTGTTTCGTAATTATCGCTTGAATAGGTGCCCATAAATGGCATATCTAAATGCACATGCGGGTCTATGCCACCGGGGATAACTAATTTATTTTTAGCATCAATGGTTTGTGTTGCTTTAACATCCAGGTTTTTACCAATGGTTGTAATTTTATCGTCTTCAATAAAAATATCAGCAACGTAATCATCTGCTGCTGTAATTATTCTTCCGTTTTTTATTAGTAGCGACATGTTATATGGTTTTTAAAATTCAAATAAATTAATCAACTCCAATATCCTCATTCCACAAGGTAGGATTTTTTGCAATAAAATCATTCATCATATCAATGCACTCTTTGCTATTCAAATCAATTACCTCCACACCGTGAGATTGCATAAATTCTTTAGCCCCAGTAAATGTTTTCGATTCACCCGCATACACTTTTTTAATGCCAAACTGCACCACAGCACCTGCACATAAATAACATGGCATTAGAGTTGAGTATAAAACAGTTCCTTTATACGAGCCTACACGGCCAGCATTGCGTAAGCAATCAATTTCGGCATGTGTCATTGGGTCATTATCCTGCACACGTTTGTTATGACCTCTGCCAACTATTTTGCCATCTTTAACCAACACACTTCCAATAGGAATTCCTTTTTCGCTTAAACCTGTTTTTGCCTCATCAATAGCGGCTTTTAAAAACTCATCCATTTTATTTTTTATTAGTTTTTTGCATTAAAAGATAATAGATAATTCCTGCTACAAAAAAACCTACAAACCATGCGTAATGATATAAACCCGAAACCCATTGCCAAACTGCATCTTGCGGAATTACTTTTATGGTGGTTAAGAAACCCGGTACGTTTGGAATGATAGCAACTATTAAGGCAATTACTGCGTAATAATTTATACCGCTTGAATAAGTGTATTCTCCTTTAGCTTCGTATAACTCTTTTACTTGAAGCCTTTGTTTGCGGATAAAATAATAATCAACAATCATTATACCGCCAATGGGTCCTAACAGACTAGAATAGGCTATAAGCCAGGTAAAAATATAGCCATTAGGGTCGGCAATTAATTTCCATGGGAAAATTAAAATGCCAATTAACCCGGTTATATAACCACCTGTTTTAAAGTTAATTTTTGAAGGAGATAGGTTGGCAAAATCATTTGCCGGACTAACAATATTAGCCGCAATATTAGTTGCCAGTGTTGAAATAGCAACCGCTATCATAGCTATACTAACTATTAATTTACTTTCAAATTTTCCGGCTAAAACCAATGGATCCCAAATGGTTTCACCATATATAACAAAGGTTGCAGATGTAACCACTACACCAATAAACGAAAACAAAGTCATAGATGTTGGCAGTGCAACTGTTTGCCCCATAATTTGCGCACGCTGACTTTTTGCATAACGTGTAAAATCAGGGATGTTAAGTGATAGCGTTGCCCAAAAACCAACCATGCCAGTTAGGGCAGGAAAAAAATAATTCCAAAAACTACCCATGTTAGGGAATTTATCAGGCTGTTCAAATTTAGAAGGTTGCGAAAGAATAGGCCCTAAACCATGTCCGGCAGAAATTGCCCACAGTAAAAGTGCTAAGGCTGCTATAGGTAGAAAGAATGCTTTAAACACTAATAGTTTCTTAATGCTATCAACTCCTAAGTAAACTACAAACATGTTTAGTAGCCAAAATAAAAAGAAGGTGATTGCCGGACCAGTTTGTAAACCAGACGAAGTAGGGAAAATTTGTGGTAAGGTTTCTAAAGATGGAAACCAAATTTTAAGCATCAGATAAATGGCAAAACCACCAATCCAGGTTTGTATACCAAACCAACCACAGGCAACAATGGCACGTAACATAGCCGGTATGTTAGCTCCTTTGGTGCCGAAACTGGCACGTGCAAAAACAGGAAACGGAATACCATATTTAGCACCTGCATGTCCGTTTAAAATCATGGGTACAAGAACAACCGTGTTGCCAATAAAAATAGTTAAGATGGCTTGCCACCAATTCATGCCACCTTCAATTAGCGAGCTTGCCAACATATAAGTTGGAATGCATAAACTCATGCTAATCCATAAGGCAGCATAGTTCCACGTACCCCAAGTTCGTTTAGAAAGTGGAATAGGGGCAAGGTCTTCGCTGCAAAGCGAAGAATGAGCCAGGTTTTCCGGTATGTCAACTATTTCGGCGTTCATGCAGCTTGTAAACTGTAATTACTTACAGTGTTCGTCAGCAATTGAAATAGCTTTTGATATAATATCTAAACCTTCATCCATTTGATCTTTAGTAATAATCAACGGAGGTGCTGTGAAAATCCAGTTCCAACGAACAAAAGTATACATGCCTAACTCGTTTAATTTGGCAGCCACTTTATTCATAATTTCCATTTCGTTTGGTGCAGCGTTCCAGGGAGCCATTGGCTCTTTTGTTTTTCTGTTTTTTACCAACTCAATGCAACCTAATAAACCTGTATTACGGAAATCACCTATGCTCGGGTGTTTGTCTTTTAGTTTAGCAACCCGTGCATCTAAATAATGCCCCATATTGGCAGCGTTTTCAATCAGGTTATCATCTTCGTAAATTTTAATTACTTCGTTGGCAGCGGCGCAAGCTACAGCGTGGGCAGAATAAGTTAAGCCTATTGGTAAAGGTTTATCGTTAAAATGCTGCGCAATTTTTTCAGTAACAATCATTCCACCTAATGGAATGTAACCTGCCGTAATGCCTTTTGCCATACATAAAATATCAGGCTCAACACCATGATGGTCTATGCCAAACCATTTACCGGTTCTTCCAAAACCACTCATTACTTCATCGCAAATAGTAAGGATGCCATATTTATCGGCAATGGCTTTAATTTTTTTCCAATAACCAACAGGATATTTTATACAACCCGATGAACCGCTTTCGCCTTCCATTAAAATAGCAGCTACACTTGATGTGCCCTCGTATTTAATTAAACGCTCCATATGAGCTGCTGCATGCTCTCCACATTCTTCGGGTGTAGCACTGTTCCAGGGACAACGATAAAAATAAGGATTCTCAGCATGGATGATGTTTGGCACACCCTGACTATCATGCGGAATACCCCGTGGGTCGCCACCTGCACATAAAGCACCATAAGTAGCACCATGGTAACTTTGGTAAAGTGTAATTATTTTATGACGGCCTGTATAGAGGCGGGCTAATTTAATAGCATGCTCAATTGCCTCGGTACCACCATTGGTAAAAAAAGTTCTGTTTAAAGTACCCGGAGTTATTTCAGCTAATTTTTTTCCTAATAAACCTCTTGCTTCGGTAGCCATGCCCGGGTTAACATAACTAACCTCATTCATTTGTTTTACAACGGCTTCGGTAACACGCGGGTCGCCATGACCAATGTTTACATTCATTAACTGCGATGTAAAATCCAAATAACGTTTTCCGCTTCTGTCATATATATAAACACCTTTTGCGTGGTCTATATTTATAGGATTTAAACCGCTTTGCTTACTCCATGAGAAGATAGTATGTTCTAAGTTATTTTTCAGAATTTCTTCTTTTGTAGATTTAGATAATGTTTTTGTTGTCATAGTTGTAAATTTTATAAAGTCGTCTTTATCTCAATTAGCTCATCCAATTTGTTTTTGCTTCCGCATTCCATTTAGTTGTTGTCTTTTTTAATTTAGTCCAAAAAGCAATCGAACTTTTTCCGGTTAAATCGCCTACACCAAATTTCGAATCGTTCCAACCTCCAAACGAGAATGGCTCACGAGGCACAGGTACACCAATGTTAACACCAATCATACCGGCACTTGCACGCTCAATAACATAACGTGCTGCACCACCGCTTTGTGTAAATACGGCAGCTGCATTTCCATAAGGGTTTGCATTTTCAATAGCTAAAGCTTCATCTACATCTTTTGCACGCATAATAGAAATTACCGGACCAAAAATTTCTTCACGTGCTACACTCATATCTGGGGTTACATAATCAATTACAGTTGGCCCAACATAAAAACCATTTTCTTTTCCTTTAACAACACAGTTTCTTCCATCAACCAAAATTTTAGCACCTTGTTTTTCTGCTTCGGTAATGTAACGCTCAATGCGTGCTTTTGCTTCGGCTGAAATTACGGCTCCTAAATTTTCTCCGGGAATAACTTTTTTTGCTTCAATACAAATTTGATCTATAATATGGTCTGATGCCCCTACGGCAACCATTGCCGATGCCGCCATACAACGCTGACCTGCACAACCCGACATAGATGCCGTTACGTTAGTAGCCGTCATTAAAGGATGTGCATCCGGTAAAACTAATAAGTGGTTTTTTGCACCACCTAAAGTAAGTACACGTTTAAAGCTGGCCGATGCACGTGCATAAACTAATTTAGCCACTTTGGTAGAACCAACGAATGATACTGCCTCTATACCTGGATGATCACAAATAGCCTCTACAATATCTTTATCGCCATTTACAATATTTAAAACGCCATCAGGTAAACCGGCTTCTTTTAATAATTCAACAATTTTAACGCAGCTTAACGGCACAACTTCCGATGGTTTTAAAATCATGGTGTTGCCTAATGCTAAAGCATTTGGAATAGTCCAGTTTGGTACCATGCTTGGGAAGTTAAAAGGAACGATGCAAGCCACAACACCAACCGGATAAAAATCTGTACGGCATTCAACACCTTTACTCACTTCTAAAATTTCGCCACTTACTAATTGCGGTAACGAACAGGCAAACTCGGTTAACTCAATGCTTTTTTCAACTTCGGCACGAGCCTCGTCTAATGTTTTTCCATTCTCTTCTTGTACAAGCTTAGAAAGCTCTAACATGTTTTTTTCCAACAATGTTTTGTAGCGGTAAAAAATTTGTACACGTTCTTTAATAGGCACTTTAGACCATGTTTCAAAAGCTTTGTGAGCCACTAAAACAGCCTCGTTTAAATCTTCTTTAGTTGATACGGGTACTTTTGATAACAGACTGCCATCCAAAGGCGATATTACA
>DATHOW010000194.1:0-8144 GCA_035484495.1 Bacteroidia bacterium
AACCTAAACGATGGTGTTTACTTTGTGCAAGTAAAAACAAACCAAAGCACAAGTACACAAAAAATCATCGTGCAGCATTAATGCAGTAAATCTCCCCTTAGCACAGTAGGGCGGGGGCGAAAAAACGCCAGGTCGACTGGCCATGTGCGGATGCAATCCCCGCCTTTGTTGGTGTTATCACCAACAAAGTAACTTACTAGCCATTTCTATCGTAAGGAACTAAAAATGTGAAACCGTGTTCCATCTCAAAATAATGCTTGGCTGACGAGTAAATATAATCTGTTTCTGTTTCACATAAATTGGCTCTAATAGGATTTTTATGTATGTAGTTAAGTTTTTGTGTAAAAACATCATCACTCATAATGTCAATAGATAATGAATTGCGCTCCCATATTTGATAGGTGCGGTCTTTTGCACCAACCATAAAATGTTTTAAAACTGATGGATGATGTTTTTCTAAATCGAATTTTATTTGTTGCGCAGTATATTTCATAAAGCTTAATTGCGTTTGTTTAAGCGAGTGTAAGTCTGTGCCTTGCCAAATAAGATGAATATGGTTTTCCATAATTACAAAACCATAAATTTTAACTCTATTTTCTTTAACCAAAAAAACCAAACTTTCTACAAGGATTTGCTTGTACTTATCTTGCTTTAATAATTTTTTCCATTCCAGAATAGTTGCAGTAAAAAACTGAATAGGGTTTTCTGCGTGGTTTAACTTTGGCATTGTTAAAATTAATTATTTCTAAATAAAGAAGAAGAAATATTTGCTTGTTGGTGATAACACCAACAAGGGCGTTGGAGCGGCATTTATTTTATTTATATTTGAAATTGTGGACATAAAAGTAAATTAAGGGTGTTTTTATTATTTATTAATTACAAAGGAGTGGAATAATGGTGTTAAATATAATTGTAGGTTTATCTCTAATTACATTCGGAATTTTATTTATACGTTTTAACTATAAAAATCCAAATGATACGTTTCGTTTTCTTGATTTGGGAGGCTATATGGGAGGGATTTTATCTGTTATTCTTGGTATAATGTGTATTACTGGTAATGGGGGAAATTTAATGGAGGGTATAAGAGAGGCTCTTGAAGAGTTAAAAGCAAAATTTAAATGAAGAAATTTATTTTATTAGTGTTAATGAGTTCATTTTTGCATTTTTTTGGGCAAAAAAACCCGCTCCGCAGGATTTAGCAATATACCGTTGCTATTTAATGTGCTTGTCTTTATTAGCTTCATAACTTGCATTAAAAACTTTAAGTATTTTATCCATAATTTCTACGGGCAAGTCGGGGTGTACTAAAGCACCGGCTTTGTACATGCCGGCGGCAATATAATCGCTTATGCATTTCCCCTTTTCTTTAAAAAATTCGGGGTGTTGTTGCTCTATTTTAATTAATTGTTTAATTAATTTAGTCATTGTAATTTATTTATTCTCCATCCACAATGCAGTACCATTTGTTAGAAAAATCGTACTTTATATTAGTGTGGTAAATAGATTGTATCTGCTCTAAATCGCGCTGAAACGTGCGCTTTGATGTAGTAAAATTGTAGCCCTGCAACTCCGATTCTTTTTTTAAATGGTCATTAATCTCCATATATGTGGCAGGTCCTTTTTTAAGCTTTTTAGTAATTAGTTCTAAGCGCGAAATAAATTCTCTTTGTGTCATAACCTTTATAAAGTTGATATAAACGAAAACAGATGTTAAAAGTAAGACCCAACTACGCCAATTTATGACGTAGTTAAGCTCAAAAATTCTTCGTGATTTTTACCTGCGTTTTAAAAGAAAGAAGAAACTCTTTCTTGCTGCTTTACCTAATCAAGTACAATATACAACATAGTAAGCCATTACTCCCCACTTGTTCAGCCAAAACATTTAATTTGCCCTAACAGTAAAGGTGTTATCACTAACAAAGGCAGTAAGTAATTTTTTTAAGCACACACCTACAAAGCAAATTTGGGGCTGTATTAAAACAAAAAAGCCCCCGATTTCTCAGAGGCTTTAAAAAATGTATCATAAAAAACTAAGCAGCCTTACGCTGTTTCTTAGCTTTTTGCTTTTGTCTTACTTGCTCAATAAATTCAGCAAGTTCTTTTCTTTCCTTTTGTGTCATCTGTTTAGGAGAAACATAAAGGTCAATTTCTAGTGGTTCTCGTTGTAGTTTCATATTATTTAGTTTTAAAATATTGATTAATTAATTTTTCAGCCGCTTCCTCTCCAATATACATTCTTTGCCCTAGTGCTCGTTCAGCTCCTAAACTCTTTGCGTAATAATCTATCAAAGTTGTTTTAGCCACAAATCCAACATATCCGCCAAATCCTAAATCTTTCGAAACTTTACAAGCAAAGGCAAATAAATTACCGCCAACACCAACATAAATTTTTTCTTTGCCTCTATTAAACTTTGCATTTTCTACAATGCCAACAGAAACAAACCTGTCATCAGTTATTAGCGAAACCAAACCCTGAATAATATGTTTATTTTCAACCGTGGTCATTTTATATACTTCGTTGTTTTTGTCTTTTAATTCTTTATGCCAATCAAAAAGCCAATCTTTCTTTTTAATTTCTTTGCTGGTAACTTTACTAAACTCGGTTTGAAAAACTTCGCCGGTAATAACATTCTCAATAGAGTTAGTCAGCCTATCAATTTCAATGTCTACATGCTTTTTATGAGCCATAATACTAATACAAATGTACAAAAAAACAACAAAAAAGCCTAAGTCAAGCCCTAACGCCGGCTGCATCTTTTATATTTTAATTTGCCCCATTAAAAATAAAATGGTATATTAGATAAACAATTTGCCACCATTCATTTTAAATAAACCAACCATGGTCGAAGAAAAACTTACCGCAGCCGACCGCAAACACATCTTCCTCGATCTTAAAAACTCGTACCTGGCAGGCTTTGGTTTTTTGGCAGCCGTGTTATTATTTATGGCCATCACCCATTCGGGTTTTGCCCTGTTCGATTTTAACCACCATGTAAATTGGGTAAAACGCATCTTCATCACCTTTGGTTTGTGCCTGTTTATTTTTTGCATCGTGGCCGTATCGTACTACAACCATTATTTAGATTTAATAACCGGCAAAAAAATTACACTAACCCTAAACAAGTACGAAATAGTAAGCAAAAAAAACAACCACTATTTAGCTACCGATATACCAAACTACCCCCGCATTTATATTGATGAAGACCACCTCCCCCACATTAACCGCCAACAACCCTTAAACATACAACTGGCAAAACGCAGCGAGTTAATTCTTTTTATCTCAAACGGTGCCAATAATTATTTGCACAAATCGGCCGCCGCTTAATTTATTTCTGTCCCTTTTAAGCAATCTCATAATCTAATAACTATTGCCTATCGCTATTAATTAAGTTGGGCGTTACGGTGCTTTGTAAACACGCACCGTCGGGCTTTCCGTTACAAGTCCTCGCCTGCTTGTCATTTCGAACGAATGTGAGAAATCTGTATTTGCAGGCTGTGGGCTTTCCACTACAATCCCTAACGCAACCCCAGGATTACAAATCCTGCGGAGCGGGGCTTACACACGGATGTATTTGTATTAAAATCGCAGTACAAAAATTATCACCTGTCTTGAAATGCAAGTAGTTTAAAAAAAAATACGCACTACTTTATTTCTTTTATTTTCATAAAGCTACCATCTATATAATCAAGCTTCATTTCAAAAACAGCCGAATTATTCTCGGCAGCAAGTCCAACGCCCCAACCTCCAAGTAAAAGCCCGCCTAAAAACATTTCTCCAATATCAGCAGAAACTCTTGCTTTACCGGTAAAATAAAAATTGTTATCCTTTTTGATTAAAGGGTAATATCCAAACTCGGTAGCAATGTAGAGCTGATTGTTATGTGTAAATGCATATACTTTTTTTGAATCAATGTTAATTATCGCACCGTTTTCATCCTTTGTCTTGATTGCGATTTTGCTTTTTCCTCCGCTTGAATCAAATACTAATGGCATAGCATTTAATTGATTTGAAAAGGAACGGTAGTTACGATATATTCCCTCTGTATATTTTTTTGTTGTGTAAAGGTTTAGTTTTTGTTTATCGATGCTATCAATTTTTCTAATATCACTAATTGAATAATAAATTGAGTCTAAAGACTTTTTCGAAAGCCCTTTTGCTATGAAATCAGTTATTATGTTTCCACCAGCCTTAAGTAATGGTTTTGTTACGTCAGATGATTGAATTACAATCGACGTATCAATAAATAAAAGCTTTTGACATAAATTACCTTTGCATACATATAAATTTGCTCGCAAAGAAAAATAACCATGTTCGTTTTTGGTTGTAAGCTCAGCAAAATTTAATTTACGTAGTTGAAATAGTAACTTACTTTCATTTTTCGAGATTGAATCTGTCAAGTGTTTTACTATATTTTTCAGTTGCACCCTTAAAGGATTACTTAAAATTAATCTAGCTTTCGCATTAAATGCTCCAACCTGAACAAATCCAATTTGAATAGTATCACTTCTTGAGTCAATAAAATCAATGTCATTATAAATATAATTTGTAAGTCTTGAATTTGGTAAAGGAATAACATAATCTTTAGTGCGCTCTTGAGAAAATGAGACTGCATACAGTAATAAAAATAGTATAACAAGTTGTGTTTTATTCATGCTTAACAAATATATAAAAATAAAATAATCACAAAGTCCCCGCTCCACAGCATTTACAAATCTTGCGGCATAAATTACCAAACACTCATGCAGTTAATCTCCCCTTAGCACAGTAGGGCAGGCCTGCCCATACGTCAGGTCGACAATAAAACAACAAAAAAAATCCGCCCTTGCTGCTAACAACAAGGGCGGATTTTTTTAAATCAATTTACAATTTATAAAACTATAACCTTGTGCGAAGTAATTTTTCCGCCTGAGTTTATGTAAATAAAATAAGCACCCGGTGCATCAATTTGCACGTGCGCATCATTTCCATCTTTTGTAATAGCGGCATTAATTTCTTGTCCGTAAACATTATACACACGCACTAGGTCGTTGCCCTGTATGTGTGTAATAGTAAACACACCGTTAGATGGGTTAGGAAAAACAGCAATGCTTGCGTTAGCATCGTATTTTTTTATACCCGCAAGCGATTGCGATTTAAAATGAACTTGATCTATTTTTAAATCCGACCCAACAAAACTAACCGAGCTATCTCTCCAGTTGGTAGATTGAAAAGAAACAATAACTGTATCAATTGCTGTACTCGTATTAAAAGGCACCTCCATATATTTATACGTAGCCGAAGCCCTAAGCGGAGCTCCTGTTGACCAAACACCGGTAGTATTCTTTTTAAAATTTATCGAAACCTCACCTGTATCGTTACCCGATGGCACATATTTATAATAAAAAGCCAATGTGTCAACTTGGTTTGTAAACGGATAACCTCCTCTTAGGCAATTTGGTCCGCCACCACAATTGTTGTTACTATATCCTGTGCTTATACCTGCACCTTGTGCAGCAGGGGTTTTAACATTGCCATTACCACGTTGCCCTAAAACTGTTTTCAACTCCATAGCATAAGTTCCGGCTTGTGCATCCGTTGTCTGAAAAATGCCATCTCCTTGGTCATCGGTTTGCAAATACCAGTTATTTGGTTTTTTTACTGTTTGGCTTTGCCAGTTTTCAAAATCGCCGTTAAAAGCGGCAGGCTGACTTACACCACCTGTAAACGAAAGACTATCTAACTGTAACATGCTGCCTGCTTTCTGAATGTTACCAAAAACATCGCTAGATACTGCAGCAAATATCATTGAGTCGGGCGTGGCACTTAAAGCCGGCGAAAAAGAAAGTGTAAATGGCGTATACGCGTTATGCGTGCCATAAAATTTCATTATATACATGCCAAGGCAAGTGCCTCCGCTTCTAAACGCAACTATAATGCCTGCCGAATCTCCAACAGCAACATTGCTTTTGTAATTGCCATGCAAACCGGTTGGTTTTTGGTTATAGGGAATGCCACCCGACCACTGACAAGGGTTTCCGTTTGTGTTGCTGGCATCTATAATATAAGCCATGTTTGTATCATGTGCAACGCCCACATTTGTTGTTAGCTGTAAAGCGTAACTGCCATGAAAAGCATCTGTAGTTTTTACCACATTAAAAGCTGCATTAGTTCTAAAAAACGAACCTGGGTTAGAGTTTAAATACGATTGCGGATAATCGTACGTGGCCGATGTCCAGCTTTCAAAACCTCCATTCGGAATTGCATTTTGAGCTTGCAATGATGTTGTTAAAGCAAGTGCTGCACTAAGTGAGTAGATAATTTTTTTCATAGGCTAATAATTTTTGAGTTTATATTATTTGTTGTTTAAAGTTAGTAATATTTTTAAGAAACAAAAATCCGTATGCCTAAAATAAAAACAATTCGTGCATAATTATAAGCAGGTTCCCATTTTCATCAAATCATGCCCCCATTTTTATCAAACAAAAAAAGTCCTTCATAACCGAAGGACTTTTTTTGTTTTCTATTTACTTAATTAATAATTTCTTTATGGCAATGGCTTAGTTAGCCTCGGTATATTTTTTAAAATTATTAAGTATAGCCTGCCAACCGTTTTTTTGCATTTCAATGGGGTTTATGTTTTCGGCATCAAACACTATCGTTACTTCTGTTTTACCGGCAAGCGCATCAAATGTTACATTAACTTCTCTATCGGCCATTGCGTAAGTAAATTTTTTTTCGAGTACCAATTCAGTATAAATGGCCTCAAGGTCAAAACCAAAACTGCCATCCTTTGCTTCCATTCGGGCTTTATACTTTCCGCCAACTCGCATATCATTTTCTGCACTGGGGCAGTGCCAGCTTGGGTCGGCAAAATTCCATTTAGTAATATGTGCAGGGTTTGTATAATAATCCCACACTTTTTTTGCATCTGCATTAATGCTTGCTTTAACGGTTACTTTTGTTTTACTCATGTTGTTATATTTTAATTGTTATTTATCTTGTTTTCTAAACACGGCCCATAAATCATCTAAGCTGTTAAGCGTCATAGTAAATCCTTCTTTAAAGCCCATTGCAATAGTAGCCTCAAGCTGTGCCAAATCAGTATAGCTAATTTTAAATTCTACCAGCGTAACGTCACCTTTAGCAGTAAACGTAACTTCCCAGTTAGATTGTGGCATAGCTGTATTTATAGTGCCCTCAGCATCAGTAAAACTATCAACCCCTACAAACTTTTTATGCAGCTCAATGCTTTTATAATTTGCCACCGACCAATGCTCTTCTCCCTGCGGCCCCACCATCGCATACAACCAACGCCCATTCACTCTAAAATCCATCGTTTTTGTTTTTGCTTTCCAGGGTTTAGGTGCCCACCATTGGTCAAGTAATTCTTTTTTGGTGTAAGCATCCCATACTAAATCAACCTCAGCAGCAAATTCTCTTTTAACAGTAATTGTTTTGGCTTGCTTATCTACCAAAAAATCAAAGGCTAAGTTTTTGTTCATTTTCTGTTTTTTTTAAGGGTTAATAATACATTGTCGAGTTCGTTAAAGCGGTTTTCCCAAATCTTCTTAAACTGTTCAAGCCACTTATCAATTTGTTTCATTTTAGTTACTTCAAGCTCATAATAAATTTCGCGCCCGCTGTGTTTTTGTTTTACCAGTTGGCACTCGGTTAGCACACGCAAGTGTTTTGATACCGCTTGCCGTGTGGTATCAAAATGTTCGGCAATGGCATTGGGTGTCATCGCCTGCGATGCAATTAATAAAATAATGGCTCGCCTTGTTGGGTCGGCAATTGCCTGAAAAACATCTCTTCTCATAGTGTTTATTTTATTAAACGAAACCAATCGGTTGCAAATATACATGCAACTAATTGGTTTCGCAAGTTTTTTTTCACTTTTTTTGTTAAATCAAAAGTCAGCTTGGTTTTTAGCCGTTGGTTTTTAAGCAGCAAGCTCGTTTTCAGCCTCAAACTCAGCCAGCCATTTTTCGGCTTCTTGCCTGTTGGTAAAAAAACGCGTGGGCGCGTAAGGTTTAACAACCCGCATATAAAAATTAGCAATTAATTTTTGCGGCAAACTATTTATAACAAAGGCATCCGCTATTTTATATATACAGCCCGCTGCACTACACGATAATTTAATGGCCTCTATATCGGCAATTGA